>CAMAYS010000043.1:0-15683 GCA_945862545.1 Bifidobacterium breve
AGTGCACAAACCACGAACAGAGACAAACATTATGAATGATTCAATCGGCATCTATCTCAACGACATCGGCAAGGTTCCTTTGCTGACCGCTGAAGACGAGCGCGTCCTTTCACGTGCCATCGAAAAAGGTCGTGAAGCTGCCGGCAAGCAAGCAAGTGGCGACAAGACTGTGGCCGTCAAGCGCGATATTCGTGAAGCTGGTCGAGCAAAAGACCGATTCATTCGTGCCAACCTTCGTCTCGTTGTCTCAATCGCTCGTCGCTACCCTCTGCCCCAGGGCATGGACTTGCTAGATCTCATTCAAGAAGGAAACCTCGGTCTCGAGCACGCAGTCGACAAGTTTGACTGGCGCCGTGGATTTAAGTTTTCCACATACGCCACATTCTGGATTCGCCAGGCCATCGGTCGAGCCCTTGATCAAAAGGCCAGCCTGATTCGTATTCCTGGTGATCGTTCGGCCAGCCTTCGCGCAGCTCTGCGTCAGGCCAGCGGAGATGGTGAGACCTTGGATCTTTCCAATGCCGAACTCCATCGCCTCACTACCCCAGTCTCGCTAGATAAAACAATCGGTGACGATGGCGATGCAACTCTTGGTGACCTGATGGCCAATGGTGACCCAACCCCAGAAGATCACATCATCGCTCAAGGTGAGACCGAGCAATTGAACAAGTTACTTGACACGCTTGATACCCGTGCTCGTTACGCAGTTGAAGCCCGTTTTGGTCTCATTGACGGCGAGCGCAAGAGTTTCCGTGAAGTCGGCGAAAAACTCGGTGTCACTGCCGAAGCCGCCCGTCGTTTGGTCTCACGAGCCGTTGCAGGCCTCAAAGAAGAAGCCGAAGACATATTCGCTTACTGAGCATTCCAGCACCTTGGGGAAGACTCCAGTGAAAACGACCCGATGGCTTAGCGCCTCGGGTCGTTAGGCTTTTTTCATGGCCTCAACTTGGACCCCGACATCGTGGCAATCGTTCCCCGCCGCCCAGCAACCGAATTGGCCAGATCAGGGCGCATTGGACCGTTCGCTGAAGCAGATCGCTTCGTATCCCCCACTCGTCTTCGCAGGTGAGGCCCGGTCATTACAAAATGCCCTCGGTCAGGTCTGCGCTGGGAGTGCCTTCTTGCTCCAAGCAGGTGACTGCGCTGAAAGCTTTGATGAGTTCACAGCAAACAACATTCGCGAAAAGTTGCGCGTCATTTTACAGATGGCTGTCGTGCTCACGTACAGCCTTGGCGTACCCACTATCAAAGTCGGTCGTATGGCGGGGCAATTCGCCAAGCCCCGTAGCGCAGACACTGAGAAGATCGGTGATCTCGAAATCCCATCGTTTCGTGGACATATTGTCAACGATCCAACTCCAACTCTTGAAGCACGTATCCCTAACCCCGATCGTTTAGTGCAGGCCTACCACCAGTCAGCATCCACATTGAACTTGTTGCGCGCTTTCGTCAAGGGTGGTTTCGCCGACCTCTCACGTGTTCACGCATGGAACCAAGAGTTTGTCGGTTCAAGTCCTGAGGGTCAGCGTTACGAACAAGTCGCTACTGACATTGAACGCGCTTTGCGTTTCATGCACGCCTGCGGTGTTGACACTGAAAATACCGCAGCTCTTCACGAAGCCGATGTGTACACCAGTCATGAAGCTTTGCTACTCGGATACGAAGAGGCTCTCACACGTCAAGACTCGTTGACTGGTGCGTGGTATGACTGTTCGGCGCATATGTTGTGGATCGGTGAGCGCACACGTCAGTTGGATGGTGCTCATATTGAATTCCTACGCGGAGTTGGCAACCCCATTGGTTGCAAGATCGGTCCGTCGACGACCCCAGAGTTCATCCTTGAGCTCTGCCAAAAACTCAACCCAGCGCAGATACCAGGACGTCTCACACTCATCAGTCGAATGGGCGCCGACAAGGTTGAAGATTCGTTACGACCACTCCTGAAAGCCGTTCGCGAAAGCGGTCATCCTGTGGTCTGGGCTTGCGACCCCATGCACGCCAACACCTTCACCTCAGTTGGTGGACGCAAAACTCGCCACTTTGACGAGATCATTCGCGAGATCACCGGGTTTGTTGCTGCTCATCGTGCCGAAGGAACATGGCCAGGCGGAATCCACGTTGAACTCACTGGTGACAATGTCACCGAATGCTTGGGTGGAGCCGACGATCTCACCGATGCCGATCTTGATGTGCGTTATCAAACCGTGTGCGACCCGCGTTTGAATGCGCGCCAAAGCCTTGACTTGGCTTTCGGCGTGGCTGAACTCATACGCTCTGCTGGCTTTGCCTGATTCATCGCTCCCACAGATTCTGTCCACTATTGATTCGTGGTCTGTCCCACACGCGGCATGCGCCGTTATCCGCTCAGGCGAGATCGTCGCATCTCACGGAGAGATCAACCGAGTCTTTCGCTTGGCATCCATTACCAAAGTCATCACTGCATGGGCTTGTCTGATCGCTGTTGAGGAAGGATCAGTCTCCTTAGAGGATGCTGTTGGTCCACAGGGTTCAACATTGCGTCACTGCTTAGCCCACGCTGCGGGCTACGGGTTTGATACGAGCAATCCCATCATGGGAGTGGGCAAGCGACGTATCTATTCCAATACTGGAATTGAAACTGCTGCTCGCCATATCGCCGAACGAACGGGCATGACTTTCGCCGACTACATGAACGAAGGGATCCTCGCTCCCCTCAAGATGCATGACACGGCATTAAAGGCGTCGCCGGCTTTCGGCGTATTGAGCACAGTCGCCGATATGGCCCTGTTCATGAAAGAACTGATGCAACCAGCATTGATCAGCGTCGCAACTGCGCGTGAAGCAGTGACGATTCAATTTCCTGAACTCGGTGGAGTGATCCCAGGGCTCGGATCCTTTAAACCGAATCCGTGGGGACTGGGTATCGAAATTCGCCAACACAAAACTCCACACTGGACGGGAATCAAAAATTCACCGCAAACATTCGGTCACTTCGGGGGATCGGGATCAATGATGTGGATCGACCCACAAGTGGACGTCGCCGTAATCGCTTGCACAGATCGCAACTTTGATGAGTGGTCGACTGAAGCGCTCAGCGCATGGCCTAGCCTGAGCGATGCAGTGCTTGATTATTTTGACCCCGCACGCTGACTCCCCTTTATTCTGATGACCAATATTCGCCGAACTGAACGTGTCCTCCTTGGTGCTGTGTTCACCATGGAGGCTGGCGGAAGTGTGATCTTTGCTTTAATGGGCAACTTGCAAGATGAATTCGGTTTCAATGATGGTGGTCTGGGACTGATCGCCGCCGCCGGATTTCTCGCATCCTTCGTCATGCAAATCGTCGTTGCCCCGTACGCCGATCGTGGTCACGCGAAACGTCTGCTGATCATCGCAACTGTCCTAGCCCTCGTTGGAAACGCTCTTTTCGCTGCCGGCTCATCGTTAATCGTGTTCATCGTGGCGCGCTTAGTTGCTGGTGCAGGCAGCGGATTATTTCTTCCACCCGCGCGTGCACTGATTGCCTCACTCGATGAAAAAGGTGTCTCCGAACGACTCGGAGCAATGGGCGGAGTTGCCCTCGCAGGATTCGTCACTGGGCCAGTGATCGGCGGTTTCTTAGTTGGACCACTCGGACTGCGTTGGCCATTCATTATCTTTTCAATCTCGGCGCTCGTCTCGCTGGTCATCGTCAGCACTCAACGACTTCCGTTACTGATTCCATCAACCCACCCACAACGTTTGGCATTTGGCCTGTTGCGTCAACGACAGGTCCTTGTTCCGATCTTGTTTTTGATTTCCTTGGCTCTTCCTGTCGGAATGTATGACGCTTTGTGGGATCGCTACCTCACCGACCTTGGAGCCAGCGACATTGTTGTCGGTCTCAGTTTGGCTGCGTATGCCTTGCCGTTTGTCTTGCTCTCACGTTTCGGCGGACGACTCGCCGACCGCAGTGGCAAGATCAAGATTGCTTTTATTGCTGTCTTGTTCGTGGCCCCATTGACTGCTTTATATGGTTGGTTCGCTACTCCCCTGATGCCAATCGTCTTAGGCATTATCGAATCCGTTGCCCAGTCTGCTGGTTCGCCAGCGGGCCAAGGAATGTTGGCTGAAGGCGCCCCTGAAGGGCGCGCCAGTGCAGCCCAAGGGCTCGCAGGTGCCTGCAATCAACTCGTTGCTGCAGCAGTAGCAATCTTGGCAACATGGGGTTATGGACACATCAGCCCAAGGTTGTTATTCAGCCTTGCTGGTCTCAGCGTCTTGGTATTGGGATCTGTGGCGCGACTTCTCGCACGCAACATGTCAATTTCAGCTGAGGCGCTCGATAATCATGGCTAGACCCTGACCGCCACCAACGCACATTGTTTCCATACCAATGTTCTTGTTGCGATCCTGGAGTCCATGAATCAAAGTGGTCATGATGCGCGCACCGGTCATACCGAATGGGTGGCCAAGAGCGATCGCTCCACCGTTGACATTCAGTTTGTCCATGGAAATTCCGAGATGCTTCGCTGACGGCAACACCTGAGCGGCGAATGCTTCGTTGATTTCCACCAAGTCGATGTCCTCAATGCTCATGCCAGCGCGACGCAATGCCTGACGGCAGGCTTCAACTGGTCCGAGACCCATGATTTCTGGGTTCAAAGATGACACTCCACTGGAAATGAAACGCGCCAACGGCGTCAGGCCCAGGGCCTTGGCTTTGGTGTCGCTCATTACCAAAACAGCAGCCGCACCATCGTTCAATGGGCAAGCATTTCCTGCGGTGACTTGACCATCAGGACGAAATGCTGGTGGCAGACTGGCGAGTTTTTCCAATGTCGTTCCAGCACGTGGGCAATCGTCCTTATCGACAACAGTTCCGTCTTCAAGAGTCAATGGAGAAATTTCTGCATCAAAGAAACCATTTGAGACATTGGCACTTGCAAGATCTTGACTGCGCTTGGCGAACCAGTCCATATCTTCACGGCTCACGCCTTCAACTTCACGAACGTTTTCAGCAGTCTGACCCATCGCCATGTAGGCATCGGCCAATCCATCTTGCGGAGTCCAAACTGGCTGTCCACCAAGGGCACGTAGTTTGGTGCGCTCGCCTGGACCTTTGAAGACTGGGTTGGGAGCAGTGTCGGCGGCTCCAAACTGGTAACGGCTGACAGCCTCAACGCCAGCGGCGATGAAACAATCTCCCTCGCCCGCCTTGATGGCATGAGCAGCCATACGAATGGTCTGCAGACTTGATGAGCAGTAACGGTTAACAACAACGCCAGGCGCCTCAGGGATGCCGGCCAATAAGGCGACCATACGTCCCAAGTTGAAACCAGCTTCGCCAGCGGGCTGACCTACACCAATGATCAAATCCTCAATGTCTGAGCCCTTGACCGATGGAACTTTGGCCATCAACGCGCGCACGATTTGGGCGGCCATTTCATCGGTGCGCAATGACATCAATGAACCTTTATTGGCTCGACCAATTGGACTACGGGCGGTTGCAACGATGACTGCTTCAGGCATGGGATTCCCCTTATTCGGGCACATGTGTGCGAAGAGGCAAGTTTAGCCAAAGCCACCCTCAGCCCCATATTTTCCTGAGAAGTTTTCTGCCTAAGCCGTGCTCTCACGCGCTGTTTCATTGAAAGAACGCAAGACCGGCCCTCTCGGGGTGACACCAATGCGGGTGATCGATGCCGTGTCTAGATGAGATCTCCAACCGACCCCAACATCAACTCCTAACGCCCAAGCCATGGCCGATTTAATCGGCGAAACATGGGAGACCACGACCGCAGTGCGTCCCGAGAGTTGCACAGCAAGGTCCTCGCAGGCCGCAGTCACGCGAGCATGCACCTGATTCAAAGATTCCCCATTTGGCGCCGCAAAGTTATTGTCGCCACGCCACTGCTTCCACACTTCTGCTGGGATGTCACTTTGAGGGCGACCTTCATAGGAGCCATAGTCAAGTTCAATCCATCGCTCGTCAATCACCACATCGGCGCCACACAACTCAGCGATCCTCTCGGCTGTAGCTCGGGCGCGGATCAGCGGACTGCACACGATGAGTGAGTCCGCATCAAGTTCCGGAGCCAAATGATGAGCGACCCGCTCAGCCTGAAAGACACCAACTTCATCAAGAGGATTATCGGCACGCCCCTGCAGACGTCCAGTGGCATTGAACGCGGTGCGACCATGACGCACGATGATAATTGAACCCGTGGCAGTCATTGTGGCAGAGTCCCCCGACGAATGAACTCGCGACGCTGCTGCGGATTGGCGAGATCAAATTTCTTATAAGCAAAAACGCACAACAATAATCCCGCGACTTCAAATCCGAGGTTGAGCATCCCACGGTCAACTACAGGAAGTCGGTCTCCCGAAAACGAGATACCAGTAAATGGCCACCAAAAAACTTTCGTGTTGTTGAAAGCCCCATCAAAAATCAAATGCAGGAAGGCGCCGATCGGGATCGCCAAAAAACGTTTGCGCTGTGGACGACGACCAATGGTTGTCAGCATCACCACAATCAAAAGAAGCACGCTGCCCGCCAAAGAATGCAGTCCACGAGCCCCACCCCAGATCCCGTCCACGACATCGGGCAAGAGAACTCCGATGATCAGAGCCCGATAATCAAAAGCGGAGTCCCGAAAAACAAACCATACAGATAACACTGAAGTTCCGATGAACCAGAAAAACATTGGCTATCGAACGAGGAGACGATTGCAGTTGGGACATTCGGCGGCTTGATCTGCGGGCAAACGCTTGATCAAGTCGAGTTCGGACACCGAAATATCCATGTGACAACCCCCGCAGACTCCGTGTTGGATGACAGCCACAGCGATGCCTTTATAAGAAGCACACAAGCGGTCATAAACGACTATGTCACCTTGCGCAATTGTCGATACGACGACAAGTCGTTGCTCTTGTAAGACACTGATATCTGCTGTCTTACTATCAGCGGCGCTGGCGAGTGCCGCACTGACAAGAGCTTCATTACTCACAGCGTCGGCTTCGGCTTCGACCAATTGGCGGAGTTCGTCATCTGTAGCGGCGCTGGTTTCAAGTAACAACAAACCGCGATCATCAAGTTCGTTGCGTTGAGTTTCAAGGGTCTGCATTTCGTGTTGCAATGCTTCGGCTTCGCGGGCAGCAATGATTGTTTTCATTTGTCGCTCAAGTTTCGCGTGATGAGTATCAATACTTGCCGAAGCTTTTTCAATGGCTGTCAGTTCGGTCTCCATGGCTTGCTGTTGTGCTCTCATCTCGGCACGACGGCGACGAATACCAGCAAGATCAGCGATAGCACTGTGCAGTTGTGAACGCTCGGGCAATTTCTCCAAAGCCACTTTGCCCTGTTCGATAGCCGTATCTACTTTTTGTAATTCGTAGAGTGCCTTGACATCCATAGCCACGACTGTACGCCCTAACTCGGACAAGCAGCCACTGTGTACACAGTTGGATCAATAGTTGGCACCGGCCAGGTCGGGTCAATCTGGCCACGAGGAACCGTGGTGTTGAGATCGGTAATCGTTCCAGGCTTTGGCGGAACCAACGTCGTTGAGGTTGTGGTCGTGGGCGGCAAAGTCGTGGTCGTTGTCGTTGTCGGCAAAGTTGAGCCAGAGGGATCGGTGGAATCAATTGAGGGCACCGTCACGGGGGGCGCAAAGGTCGGCGGTGGAAAGGTGGACGCCGAACTTAAACAGTCCGTGCCCGGGAGATACAAACGCATGCCTAAGCGGAGATTAGGAACTGGTGTGGCAAAGACACTGCTCGGCCGACCCGCATGGGCGGCATCCATGGCTGCCTTCCATATTCGCGCCGGGAAAGTGCCGCCTTGGACTCGCGGTACACCAACGGCGACAAACTCTGGAATGTTGTTCATCGGTAAATACAAGTCTGGATGACCGACCCACACCGCGGTGACTAAATCAGGCGTGTACCCCACCATCCAAGAGTTGGTGTTGTTATCTTGTGTTCCAGTTTTTCCTGCGGCCACCCGACCCTCAAGTTGACTACGTCGCGCCGTACCCGAGATCAGCACGCCTGACAAAATACTCGTCGTCTTGGCCGCCGCCTCGGCAGTCAGAACTGCCACTCCATCGTCCTGGTGTTGATACACGGTGCCTTGTGGGCCTTCAATCCGCTCAACATAGTAAGGCTGCATGTGTATCCCGTTATTCGCCAAAGTCTGGGCACCCGAGGCCATATCCAACGGACTCATTTCATTAGCCCCCGTAGCGAACGATGCATACGGACGTAACGGATCGCGTTCGGCAGGATTTCTTTCTGGATACAGATACAAGTTCTTGGCCATGCGGTAGGTGGTGTCAACGACTCGATCGAGACCAACTATTTGCGACAAGCGGGCGTACGCGCAGTTGATCGAATACCACGTCATCTCTTCAAGCGGTCCGAGTGGTCGACTGACACCGTCAGTAATCTCAAAAACATTCTCAGGATCATCTGGGTTAGGAAGCGGACAGGGAATCGCCCCATCAATGAGGTCATCATTTTGCACGCCCGCTTGTACCGCAGCAGCGAGAATAAACATTTTGATACTGGAACCAGTTTGCCGAGTTCCAAGGGCCATGTTGACTTCACTTCGGCCGGCTACAAATGGCTTGCCGCCCACCATCGCCCTCACGGCGCCGGTCTTGCTATCCAATGTGACGATCGCCGTTTCAATGCCCGCTGAGTTGGCCGGCAACTGAGTGGCTCGGGCGGCTTCAGCGCCAGTCTGGGCCACGGGATCAAGGGTTGTGTAAATCTTCAGGCCACCACGGAAAAGCTTGTTGTACCTTTCTTGATATGTCTCACCGAGAATGTTGCTCTTATTCAAGAGGTACGACTTCACTTCTTCGCTGAAGTGCGTGCGAGTGATCTTTTTTTCCGTGATTGTGCGCACAACTTCGGGGATTTGCCAACTTCCAACACACTGCTCACTCTCGGCTGCTGGTGAAGTCGGATCTAAGCACACTGTGATCGCTTCAGCCTCAGTCGCTGTCGTCAGTCCAACCTCCACGAGCGCATCAAGCACCTCAGCAAAACGACGGCGGCTCTGTTGGGGTTTACGAATCGGATCGTAACTTGACGGTGCTTGAATCAAACCCGCCAGAAATGCGCCCTCAATCAATGTCAGTTGCTGGACCTTTTTGCCGAAATAAACTTCGGCGGCAGCTTGGATGCCGTAGGTGTTATTGCCAAAATAAATAGTGTTCAGATACCGCTCAAGAATCTCCTGCTTGCTGTGTTCTTTTTCCAATCGCAAGGCATAAACGATCTGTAACAACTTGTAACGACCATCACGTTCGCTGCCTCCGAGATATTCAACCTTGACGACCTGTTGAGTAATCGTCGATGCACCTTGGCGTGCGCCACCTTCAAAGTTGGACAATGTCGCACGAAATAAGCCCCTGACATTGACCCCGTGGTGATTGTAAAATTGACGATCCTCAACTGCCAAAACTGCCGCCAAAACATCGGGAGGGATCTGTCCAATTGATACCGGCTGGCTGTTCTCTAGCTCGTAGGCGGCGATCTCGTTTCCGGCAAGGTCATAGACATACGTGCGCTCGGCAATCCCCTCCCATGGGGGCAGATCCACTGGATACTCGGAATGGGCGTTCGTAGCGTTCCATAGACGAGGGCCAATGGCGACGACGGTCGCCGCCACAATAAGTGCTCCCGCCACAACGACGACGCACAGACGCATCCACCAAGTGATCAATCGCACAACACCTTTACGGTAGTAGCCATTCTGGGCAGAGCAGTGTCACCCTCAACGGACTACGCTCTGATCTATGTCTTTTCCTCTTCGCCCCTTCAGATTCGGTGTCCAAGCCTCGAGTGCTAAAACTCGTGCAGAATGGGTGGACCTTGCGCTCCGCACCGAGGGCCAAGGCTATTCGTGTCTCACGATGCCCGACCATTACGACGAGCAAATGGCGCCAGTTCCGGCTTTGATGACAGCGGCGAATGTCACTACGACGCTGCGCGTCGGAGCCTTGGTCTGGGACAATGACTACAAACATCCAGCAGTACTTGCCAAAGAACTAGCAACCATGGATGTCCTGTCCGATGGTCGCCTCGAACTCGGTATCGGCGCTGGATGGCTGATCAGCGATTACGAGCAAATGGGCATTCCCTATGACTCGGCAAAAATTCGCATCGATCGTTTCGTGGAAGGCATCAAGGTCATCAAAGGAGCCATGGGGCAAGGCCCGTTCTCATTTTCAGGCGAGCACTACACCATTACCGGATATAACGGAACTCCTAAGCCAATCCAGGCCCCTTGCCCGCCGATTTTGATCGGTGGCGGTGGCAAGAGAGTTTTGTCAATCGCCGCCCGTGAAGCAGACATCATCGGCATCAATGCCACTATGTCTGCCGGCGTCGTTGGACCTGATGCAATTTCGACAATGACTGCCGCTGCCGTCGATGAGAAGGTTGACATTGTCCGTGTCGCAGCAGGGGCACGCTTAGCCGATATCGAGATGAATGTGCGCGCCTTCCTTGTCAACATCACCGATGATGCTGCTGGTGCCGCTGCAGGCATCGCCACGATGATAGGTGTCGAGCAAAAAATGGTTGAAGAAACGCCGTTCGCTCTTGTTGGCCCACCAAGCAAGTTGATTGAAGACTTGCTCGCCCGACGCGAACGATGGGGCTTTTCCTACATCATCGTCGGCGCCGAAGATATTGATTCCTTCGCCCCCGTTGTGAGTGCGCTGAACGGGAAATAGCCAACATGGCCACCTCCAAAACTATTGCTCTCTGCGGAGCAGGAATGATTTCTGGAGCGCACGCCATGGCCGCCCACGTTGTCGGAGCCTCAATCACCGCAGTGGCTTCGCGTACTGAAGCTAAAAGCGCGGAGCGCGCAAGCCAACTCAATACAGTCTCAGTCTCATACGAGCAACTTCCCGCAGGCGCCGACATCGTCATCGTGGCAACGCCGCCCGCCTATCATTTTTCGCACACGGTCCATGCTTTAAAAAGTGGCGCCGCTGTCATTGTCGAAAAGCCCCTTGTCTTCACGCTTGATGAAGCCGACCGCCTTTTGGATCTCGTGGAGCATTCTGGAGCCAAAGTTTTATATGCCGAAAACTTGGCTTATGCCCCTGTTGTTCATGCATTCATCAAACGAGTGACCACGATTGGACCGCTCAACCATTTAGTTCTGAAAACAATTCAGTCACTTCCGCAATGGGGCGATTTCACCACGGCGCAGTGGGGCGGTGGAGCACTATTTGACCTTGGTGTGCACCCCCTGGCTATCGCAGTGTTGATTGGGCGCGCTACGGGAGCCGGAGAAGTCGTTGCTCTCTCAGCGACCTTGCGCGGTGAGATCACCGATACTCACGCTGAAGTTCATCTCCGTTTTGAGAGCGGCTTGACTGCCACAGTGACATCTAGTTGGGAGGGTGAGGCCGTCCCCACTTGGGATATTGAAGCATCTAGCAATGAAGGTGTCGTACGTGCCGAACTCTTTCCACATCTCACTCTTGAACACAACGGTGACGAAGTTGCGTTGCCAGCGACTACGGCTGCGATCCCGATGATTGAACAATTTGGCTACGTTGGCCAACTGTCGGCATTCATCGCAGATCTTAAAGAAGGAACGCAACCTTTCATGGATGTCGCCTTTGGTCGCTGGATCATGGAGATCGTCTGTGCCGGCTACTACTCGGCTGCACTTGGTTCACAAGAGGTATCTGTGCCGAGCGGCTGTGACCGTTTCAAGTCACCTCTGCAACTCTGGAAGGGTTTCTAGTGGGCGCTGAGGGACTCGAACCCCCGACCTCCTCGGTGTAAGCGAGGAGCTCTAACCAACTGAGCTAAGCGCCCTTGCGGGACTTTGAATACTACCGCCAGCAATCTCATTCAAACCAAATAGTGCGAGTATCCACGATGTACGCGACTCGCGCTACTACGGTTTTTCTTGTGGCAACCCGCCCTGGCGACTCTGAAAGCGAACTTCTTCGTCAATACCTTGATGACATCGGGACATACCCGTTGCTCACGGCTGATGATGAGCGTCGCCTTGCAAGTCTCATTTTGGCGTCTCGGGTGGCTCAAGAACGCCTTGACTTTGACCCCGCACCCAAAGGTCGCGAACGCACCGAGTTGACGCGCACGGTACAGACAGGTGACGACGCAAGGGGCGAGTTCATCCAATGCAACCTACGTTTAGTAGTCAGTGTGGCGCGACGCTACGAAGGCGCCGGACTCGGTCTTCTGGATTTGGTTCAAGAGGGAAACCTCGGCTTAATGCGTGCCGTTGAAGGCTTTGATCACGAAAAAGGATTTAAGTTTTCGACCTATGCCACATGGTGGATCCGCCAATCAATTGGACGCGCTTTGGCCGATTCCTCGCGCACGATTCGGGTCCCTTCACATGTGCGCGAGGTGTACTCGCTGATTGACCAGAGCACCGACAAACTTGCCGCCCAATTAGAGCGCCAGCCAACTGTTGAAGAGATTGCCGAATTATCAGGGGTCAGCGTTGAACGGGTCGCTTTGGTGCATCAGCATCGCCGCCCTCTCGTCTCGCTCTCAACGCCACTTGATTCTGACGGAGATTCCGAACTTGGCGATTTGATCGCCGATGACGCAGCGATATCGCCATATGAATCGGCGGCCGCAGCCCTCGAGAGGCGAGCATTAGTTGACCAGTTACGGCGCCTTGAAGAACGCGAAGAACAGGTTCTGCGATCCCGCTTTGGTATTGACGATCACCCAATGACCCTGGCCGAGATCGGCGAGAAGATGGGCATTACCCGCGAGCGCGTTCGTCAGATTGAAGCGCGGGCTCTCGGCAAGTTGCGCCACCCCAGCGTGTCACGTTTGTGGCACGAAGGTCAGCGCGCCGCCGACGCAGTCTGAATCGAGTTCTATAAAGCTGACAAGTGCCGCGTCGCCAGCGCTTGAGAAAATATCCCTGTCGTCGCCGCCACCGGAGTTCGCCTCTGCGCTGCATCCATCACAATCAGTTCTCGGCCTTGAGCATCTTCAATGCGAACTCCGACTTCTTGACACACCAAATATGCAGCGGCATAGTCCCACACCCCGTGAGCACTCGGACTCATGTCAATAAACGCATCCACCGTTGCATCCGCGACGTAACACAAGTCAATTGCTGAGGCTCCGAAAGCGCGGAATTGACCCCAGCCTGGATTTGGTGGAGGCGGTCCCGAAATCGCCACCAGTGCCTGCGACCAATCGCTGACGTCGTGGCGTACGAGGCGCACCCCGTCTCTGAAGGCTCCTTGACCTCTCAGCGCCCACCAACGTGTATTTGTCGCTTGATCCACCACCAAGGCCACCAACGCACCGTGAGCGTCCACAGCACACAAAGATGTGGCGTAGTGCGGTACTGCTCGACTGGCATTGGTTGATCCATCAAGTGGGTCGATGATGACCACGACATCACGTTGAAGATTTTCCGCTCCACTCTCTTCAGAGATAATCCCCACTCCAGCCTCACGAAGAATGTCTAAAGCGATCTGATCGGCCACCAAGTCGGCGTTGTATTGACCGTCACGAAAACCCGACAATCCCCAATCCGTGATCCCGTGCAAACCAAGACCCACTGCATCTGCCACCCGATTTAGCAACTCGAGTAATCGATCAGACTCCACCCCATGGAGGGTAGTGTGCGGGACACCCTTTATCCTGAACCTTGTTGCAAAGGATGCGTTATGGCTTTTATTGATGTAGCAGGTTTCGTCTCGGATATGAAAAGTCACGCCGTTGAACACGGATTCCACGTGCACGATGAACGTCATTTCGTGGAGACCTATTCGCTGCGTCAGATGTGGGAAGTGGACCTTCATCCGGAGGAAGCCTGCGACGGCCCGATCGATCTCCATCTCTCACTAGAAGTTGACCCGCGGGCGTTACTCGGTTTCGAAGATGAAATGGGCAAACTTGATGATCCAGATCAAGACCCACCCCTCGGTTTTGAGTTTCCCTTACTCTTCACATGGACCCTGCCCCCACTCTCAAGTCGGCCCGACCTTCTCGTGCTGGCGACGGATCTTGCCGGCGTTGGTGGAGCTGAACTTCCATTGGAGGTCTCGGCCATTGACTCAACTGTTTCGGTGATCGACGCCCCAGAGCATCGTTTGTCAATTGTGGCCAGACTGAGTGTGTCATTGGCAGATATGTACATCAACGATGATTCCGCTTTTTGCAGCGTGCTGAAACACTGCAGCGATGTCAGTCTGTTTCTTCTGCAACTTGCGCCCACTTGGATCGGCGAATCTTGATTTCGTAGATGACACTCAGTCAACACTCCACATGAAATACTGAGAGTATGAATGTTGCCGAACTAATTGACATCTTGAGTGATCTTGATCCAGAATCCAGCGTCGAGATGGCCATCGTCGCCCCTGTTGGCAAAGGGTCAGACGAGATCACTGTCGATCAGTACGAAGTTGAAGGAATCTTGCCACGTGATCCCGAGGACCACGATGGGGCGATGGTTGTCTGGCTGATTGGTGGTGAGCCTGAAGATGTCGAGGAATTCATTGACGCTATTGGTGGAGAAGAAGACCCCATGCACACCGCTCATCAAGCAGAAGTCATAGATTTGGGTCGCGCCGCCCAGGCACGCCGTACATAATCTCGGAGGCCCACATGGGATTTTCATATCGCAAACGAGTTCGTACCGGAAAACGTTCGTGGTTGAACATCTCCAAGCGTGGCTCACTATGAGCAGGTATGCCCGGCTCTGCCACACCCGTTTGCGAGACTAGGTCATGGCTTTTGGTCAATCCCCCGGTCCCCCAGCGTCGCATTCGCAATTAAAGCAACTTGCAGATTTACTGAGTGCTGCTGGCTACAGCGATTTTCGCGATGCCCGAGGTCCGATGCATTTCAATCAACGTCAGGCGGGCGGCAAATTCACCCGCCAAGAAGCTGAGGATTTCATCGCCCAACTTGAACAAGAAGCGGAAACTCAGCCTGATACGCCACCCGACGTCGTGGTCGCACGATCTATCAAACCCAAGGCTTCACCACAACGAATCACGACAACAGAAAAGACTGTGCGTGATTTGCCCGACTCAGTGCTAGCCGCGGAATTGCAAAGGCGAGGTTGGATCGTGGTCGAGCCCTAAAGGACTCACACCTATTTAGAGCCGAGCTCTGATGGCCCATAGGTCGGCAAATACTGGCTGCCCAAGAGTTGAAAGCAGATACCCCACACCCGATGATCCGCCCGTACCAGGCTTGACACCGATGGTTCGCTCAACCATTTTCACGTGCCGATAACGCCACTCTTGTAGACCCTCATCGAGATCAACGAGGCGTTCACAAAGTTCTGCCGACGATACGTCGTGGCGATAAATCTCCACCAGCACATCTTGCAGTTGTTCGTTGGGTTCCGTGCTCACGAAATGATCCGCATTGAGTACTTCGTCGGGTACGCCATGGCCTCTCCGGGCAAGATGCGAACAAAACGCCGACCACAGCGATGGTGTAGCTAGACGATCATCAAGACGTTGGCGCACGCTCTCTGTGTGAGCAACCTCAGATAAGACTTCTTCACGCTTGTAACCGAGAAGAAATTCAAGTTCCCGGAACTGTGCCGATTGAAAGCCACTTCCAGATTCAAGACGCTCGCGAAAACTCATAAACTCCAACGGAGTCATCGTTTCCAAAACATCCATCTGTGAGACCATGACCTTGAATATCGTCAGCACGCGCTTCAA
>CAMAYS010000044.1:0-15677 GCA_945862545.1 Bifidobacterium breve
CGGGTTGGTGAAGGTTGGCTACTTGAGACACGACGCTGGACTTTGTATGCATGGGGATTTCTCACTGTCGGAATCATTCTCGGCAGTTGGTGGAGTTACGAAGTGCTGGGTTGGAGTGGAGTTTGGGCATGGGACCCAGTGGAGAATGCCAGTTTCTTGCCATGGCTGACGGGCACCGCATATCTGCATTCGGTTTTGGTGCAAGAACGTCGCGGGATGTTGCGGGTGTGGAATCTTAGTTTGGTGATCGCCACATTTAGTTTGACGATTTTAGGAACCTTCCTGACTCGTTCGGGTGTGATCAACAGTGTTCATGCTTTTAGTGAGGGCAGCGTGGGTCCATGGTTGTTGGGTTTCTTCGCCGCAATCGTGATTGTGGCCATCATTTTGATTGGCCGCCGTGGAGATGAACTGCGTTCACCGGGAGCGATTGATTCGCCGATCAGTCGCGAGGGTGCTTTCTTGGCAAATAATGTTGTCTTTAGTGCCTTTGCCTTTGTTGTGCTTTTAGGAACCGTTTTCCCGCTCATTGTTGAAGCCGTCGATAACCGCCGTCTCGTTGTTGGGCAACCCTTTTTCAATCGCATGACGATGCCCTTGGGTTTGACGCTCTTATTCTTGATGGCCGTAGCTCCAGTTTTGCCATGGCGTAAGGCGAGTCAAGAAGTTTTACGCGACCGACTTTTCTGGCCTGCATGGTGTGGAGTTTTTAGTTTGGCAGTTGCTGTTTTTGTTGGTGCTGATGGGTGGGCCCCTTTGACAGCTTTTGCCATGGGCGGCTTTGCAAGTGGTGCGGCGTTGCGCCAGATCGTTTTGGCAAGTCGTCGGCAAGGTTGGCGTGGAGTCGTGGGGCGCGCCAACGGTGGGATGGTGGTGCATATTGGAGTGATCATTATCGCTGTGGCATTCACTGCTTCAAATTCGTATACCCGCACCCAAGAGTTTGTCATGAATGAGGGCGAGACAGTCACCTTCTCAGGTCACTCATTTACTTTTGAAGGTCTTTCTCTAGAGAGTGATGATGTCAAGACCAGTGTCAAGGCTGCTGTCCGCATTGATGGTGATCAGGTTTATAGCCCATCTCGGAGCAAGTATGTGAAGCAAGGTATGGACATTGGTACGCCGAGCGTGAAAAGTGGATTTGTGAATGATCTCTATCTCACACTCGAGGGAACAGTTCGTCCCGATGACACTCAGGCGCGGATCAAGATTTTTGTCAAGCCTCTGATCATGTGGCTGTGGATTGGTGGCGCATTGATGGCTATTGGCACTGTCTTGGCGGCCTTTCCAGGTAAGCGTCGACGCCCAACTGCGCCGGTGTCGGCAGGCCTTGAAGAATCTGTACAAGAAGTAGCCGATCATGTCTAAAGACTCGTCGCGTCGTATCGCCCCGCTGATTTCTCTGGGGATTGCAGCGGTGATGACTTTATTTATCATTGTTTTGGTGATCTCGTCTCAACGCAATATTGAAACAGCGCAAACTCCGTTGTTGCTCAAGCCCGCACCGGAAATTATCAGCACTACTTATGACGATAAAAACTTTGTGCTGTCACATCGCAAGGGTTCGTGGGTCGTTCTGAACTTCTTCAATTCAACATGTGTGCCGTGCAAGCGCGAGCACAGCGAATTAGTGAAGTTTTATGAGAACCAAAAACTGCTCAACGGCACGGGTAGTGAGTTGTACACCATTGTCAACGACGACGATGAGCAAGCGGTGCAAAGTTTCTTTGATGCACGCGGTGGTGGGTGGCCGATCATTCATGATGAGGATGCCAATATCGCAGTTGATTACGGCATTGCTAAGGTTCCCGAGACGTGGTTGATTAGTCCGACTGGTCTTGTTGTGCAGAGATTTACGGGTCAAGTGACGGCAGAACTCTTAGGCACCGCTATCGCCACCATGAGCGGAGATAGCGGGCAGTGATGTCATCTCGCCTCAGTAAACTCAAGCGTTGGCCATCATGGTTTTTGATGTTCGTGTGCACGGGAGTCTTGATGTTCCTTGGCACCCAACGTGATTCTGGACCGTCAACTGCTCAAGAACGGATTGAGGCCATTTCTCAGCGACTGGCGTGTCCCACATGTGATGGGGAAAGTGTGTACGAGTCGCGCAGTCCAGGGTCTCAAGCTATTCGTCAAGAGATCACCCGTCAGGTCGCTGACGGAGTTCTCGCCGATGGTCAAATTGTTCGAATGATTGACGACAGTTATGCCGCTGATCTGAAGTTGATTCCCAGCGCCACTGGTTTTGATGCCTTGATTTGGGTGCTTCCTGTGGCCGCTTTCGTGGTAGCCGTGGGCGGCTTAATCATTGTGTTTCGGCGATGGCGCCGTGAGGGTTCGCTAGTAGCGACGCAAGAAGATCAAATCCTTGTCACTCAAGCTCGTCAGGACAAAGACTGAGGTGCGGGAAAATCGGTTGGCTCAGTTGGAAGAGGAACGTGATTTCTTGCTCTCATCACTTTCAGATCTTGAGCACGAGTTCAGTGCTGGTGATATTGATGAGGGAGATTACCTTTCGCTGCGCGATTCGTATACCGCTCGGGCAGCAGCTCTGATTCGCGAGATAACGGCGGCTGGCGTGCCGCAAGCGACTGCTCGTATGAGTTGGAAGCCATTTGCATGGGGAATTTTGGTCGTGATCATTGCGCTCGCTGCTGGTGTCACGATTGCCCGCACGACAGGTGAGCGTCTGTCAGGTCAGGGGATGAACGGGCCGATTGAAGATGGAAGCGTGAGTTCACTGTTGGTGCAAGCTCGCTCTCAGGGTATGAGCAACATATCGACTGGTTTAGATTTGTATTCGCGTGTGTTAGCGATTGAGCCTCAAAACATTGAAGCTTTGACATATTTCGGTTGGCTCACAGTTTTGTCTTCTTCACAAGAAGACGATACGGCCGTTGCAGTTGATCGCTTGCAAAACGGTTTGCTACTTCTACGACAGGCAACGATCATTGATGATGGTTACCCAGATGCCCATTGTTTTCTCGGCATCACATTTTTTCGCTTTCTTGATGATGCCCAGGCTGCGCAACCCGAGATGCGCGCTTGTTTAGAAGCAAACCCGCCAGCAGCGGTGGCATCAATGGTGACAGGGTTATCAGATCAAATTGATGCAGCGGTGACGGAGTCTTCGACTCTCAGTCCGTAATTAAATCATTAGTCGGTGTCAGGAGGAGGCCACGCCGCGGCTCGGGTGATCTCGCCATTTTCACGCTCTAAGGCCCACACTGTGCCTTTTCGCCAGTCAGGATCTCCGATGATTTCAGCGCCTCGACGCCGCAGGGCCGCCATCACATCGGGGATCACATCACCATGACTACACAAGACTGATCCGTGAGGAAGTGACGATATGAGTTCGAGAGCACCCTCGCGGTCATAACCCTCAGCGAGACATTTTTCGGTCTGGATGACAGCGTGGCGCTCGGCTGCTAGAGGTTCGAGAGTTTGAATACACCTGATGTATGGACTTGAGAGCAAAAGAGCGTCGGGGAGTTTGACGATGAGTTGACTCAGGCGCTCACAGATAGCCACTGCCTGACGGCGACCCTTTCCGCTGAGGGGACGCAGGGTGTCATCTCCGTCGTAGCCTGCTCGGTCACCCGCCTTGGCGTGACGAACAAGGTAAATGGTGCAGACCTTAGTCATGAGATCAAACTACAGGTAAAAATGAGGTGCTCTCCAGCGGTGTTGAACACTGCAAATGACGACAAACTGTAGGTATGAGCTTTTTCGAACGTAACCGGCAAGGCATTTCGGCGCGTGGGCTTGATGCCTCACGATTGCCACCTGGACAATACTTGACGGATCGTTTTCCTGTTCTTCATGTCGGTGAAATCCCTGATTATCAACCTGGACAGTGGAGTCTGGATATTTTCGGTCTCGTTGATAAGCCGTTTACTCTGACTCTCGATGAATTGAAGGCACTACCGAGCGTGTCACTGACTTTTGATATTCATTGTGTGACTAAGTGGAGCAAGTTTGATACCACATGGCAGGGTGTTCGAGTTAAAGATTTACTGGCACTCGCTGGTGTGCAGAGTGATGCAACCCATGTCATGGAACATGCCGAATTCGGTTATACGACCAACGTCCCTTTGGCAGACATCACCACTGATGAGGCTCTCGTTGCCTACGCATTTGAAGGTGAAGAGATCACTGCTGAGCATGGTGGCCCAGTGCGGATTGTCATTCCGCATTTGTACTTTTGGAAGAGCGCCAAATGGTTGCGCGGTATTGAACTGATTCCTCAAGATGCACCAGGGTTTTGGGAGCGCAATGGCTACCACATGTACGCCGATCCGTTTAAGGAACAGCGTTTCTGGAACGACTAGTTTTTAACCGTTGATTTTCAGAAACTTGCTGAACTTCTTACGAGGCTTATTATCGGCTGCAATTTTTCGCGCGATGTCGTGGAAGATCAGACCAGATTCGCTGTCGGGGTCAATGGCCGCAATGGGTCGGCCATCATCGCCACCTTCGCGCAGTGCTTGTACGAAGGGCAACTGCCCGAGAAGTGGAACACCGAGTTCGGTGGCTAGCTCTTGGCCACCACCACTACCGAATAACTCATAGCGTTTGCCATCATCGCCAGTAAACCAAGACATATTTTCAATGATGCCCTTGACTGGCAAACCGACTTTGACAGCCATAGCTGCCGATAAGCGCGCAACTTTTTGTGCGGCCTGTTGTGGAGTGGTGACAACGTATACCTCACCCTTTGGCAGGTATTGGCTGAGGCTGAGAGCGATATCGCCAGTACCTGGTGGCATATCAATCAGCAAAAAGTCTGGTTCATCCCAATAGACGTCGGTCAAGAACTGCTCAAGCGCTTTGTGCAACATCGGCCCACGCCAGACAACTGCTTGACCTTCGGGGACGAAGTAACCAATGGAGATACAACGCACTCCATATGACTCCGAAGGAAGCAACATGCGGTCAATGGCAACAGGATCAGCATTGGCGCCCAACATGCGCGGAATCGAATAGCCATAAATGTCAGCATCTAAAACACCGACCGAGTGTCCTTGAGCGGCAAGCGCGACGGCGAGGTTGGTCGTGACGCTGCTCTTTCCAACTCCACCTTTGCCAGAAGAAATGAGTAGCGGGCGAGTTTTGTTATCTGGATTCGCAAATGGGATTGCGCGACCTTCGGCGTGACCATGGGCTTGACCTTGTCCCGCAGTTGCACCTGGGTCACCGTGCAATTTGAGGCGCAGTTCTCCGCGCTCTTCATCGGTCATCACGGTGAACTCGAGGTCGACGCTGGCAACGCCTGGGAGGGGAGTGACGGCACCCTTAACGCGGTTGGTGATCTCATTGCGCAAAGGACATCCAGCAACAGTGAGGGCTATCAGAATGGAAACGACACCGCCATTGATCTGCACATCGCGCAGCATGCCGATGTCCACAATGGAACGGTGGAGTTCTGGATCTTCAACCGGTCGCAGGGCTTCAACGACCTGCTCATGGGTAACTGACATGGGTGGGACTCCCGACTTCATAATTTGCACTACGGCGATAGGTATAATAACCGTATGTCTGCGACCCGCCCCCTTTCTGGTTCTGGTCACGGGTCACCATCGACGGCGACTGGTGGATTCGCGGCTTCTGTGACGGCGATTACCAATGCTTTTGGGGACCCTACTCGCCGTGCGATCTACCTTTTTGTACGCGGTATCGACGAGGGTGTCACAGCCGCCGAGGTTGCATCTGAGTTTGACCTCCATCCCAATGTGGCGCGACACCATTTAGACAAATTGGCAGCCGGCAGTTATGTTGACGTGGCTGTCGTTCGTCCGAGTGGCGGCGGGGCGGGGCGGCCGTCTAAGCGCTATTCGGCGGCGGCAGAGTTACCGATGGGCGAGTTCCCTGTGCGCAGTGACGACCTAGTTTTAAGCCTTTTGGGAAAGACCTTGGCGATGCTGCCTGCTGCACAGGCCGAGATCATCGCCGAAGAGGTCGGTCAAGAATATGGACGGGCGATGGCAGCAGCACTCACGGATACCGATTTGGCTGCTGGGCAAACGAGTTTACGCTCAGCGATGCAGGCCGTAGCCGACGCCCTCACCGCCCACGGGTTCGCAGCTCACACCGAGAAGCGCAATAACCAATTGCAAATCATAAATAATCACTGCCCATTTGGCGATGTGGCTATTGAGCATCCAGTGATTTGCGCTGTTGATCGAGGCATGGTCAAAGGTATGTTGAGCGCCTTGTACGGTGACGCCGATGTCTCAACCATGGAATCTTTGCCGATGGGTAGCACTTTTTGCGCTACTGCGGTCTGAGTTCACGCTCTCCTAGGCGATAGCGTCAGAACAAGAAAGCGAGCAGGAAATTCCTGCTCGCAGTGCTAACACCGGAGGCAAGTCGTGGACATTCGTATTGGCGTTACTCAGATTGCACGCGAAATTTCGCTGGAGCAAGCCGATGAAGAACGCGATGCAACCAAGGCCAAAATCGAAGCTGCTTTGTCAGGGGCAACTGATGTTTTATGGCTCGTTGATAAAAAGGGTCGCACCGTGGGAGTGGCTTCGGCCAAAATTGCTTATGTTGAGTTCGGTTCGGTTGATGGCGACCGACGTATGGGTTTTGGTGGCTGAAAAACCCGTTTAGAGCAAAGGATGACGGAGTCGCCCACGGTTTTCGGGCAGACTCGTAGGCATGGGAACACTTGGCGATCTACTTCGTCAACATACTGACCTCTCTAAGGACGACAGTGCTCATCTGCAGCAGCTGATCGGTGAATGGGGTATGTTGGCTGATCTTTGTTTCGCTGACATGATGCTGTACCTGCACAGTCACGACAACACATGGGTGGTCGGTGCTCAAGTGCGTCCGGCCACGGGTCAAACGATCTACCGCAGTGACCTTGTTGATTCGCAGGCCAATGAAGCCGAAGCCGAACTTCTTGGTCGGGCATTCGCCTCGGGAGAAATTTGTGAAGGCGAACTGCATAAAAGAAATATTTTTGATTCCATTCATGTTTTAGCGATCCCAGTTCACGGCGAAGACGGCCCGATTGCGGTCTTGACGCGCGAGTGGTCGTCTAAGACGAGTCGCCAGCCGGGTGAACTTGAGCGTACATATCTTTCGATTTTTCAACGCATTGCTGAGATGATCACCCAAGGTGCATTCCCATTCCGTGGTCGGGCCGCGGACCTTAGTGCTGCGCCCCGCGTTGGGGATGGGGCAATAGTTCTTGATGAACAGGCCGTCATTCGCTACGCATCACCAAACGCGGTGTCAGCATTGCATCGAGTTGGAATCACAGCCAATGTGGTCGGCCAATCTGTCAGTGAACTTGGTTTCGCCGACAGTCCGGTGCGCCAAGCCTTCGAACGTCATGAACCCGTCATCGAAGAATTTGACCAGACAGCCGATGTGACCTTGCTGGTTCGCTGTCTTCCAATCATCGCTTCGCAGGTCATCACGGGTGGGATGTTGCTCATTCGCGATGTCACCGAAGTGCGCCGCCGCGATCGTCTGCTGCTCTCAAAAGACGCCACGATCAGGGAAATTCACCATCGCGTGAAGAATAACTTGCAGACCATTTCATCGCTGTTACGTTTGCAAGCGCGTCGACTGGAATCGCTAGAGGCGAAGGCGGCAATTCAAGAGAGTGTGCGGCGGATTCGTACGATCGCATTAGTGCACGAAACTTTGTCTCGTGAAACCGGTGACGACGTGGCATTCATTGAGATCGTTCGCCCTTTGTTGCGCTTGGTTGAAGAAGGTTTGCAATCACCCGATCGTCCCGTGCGATTTATTGTTCAGGGTGATGGAGGCCGTCTGCCGGCCACAGTCGCCACGCCTCTGTCTGTGGTCTTGACCGAACTTTTGCAAAATGCTGTTGATCACGGCTTCCCTGAAGGTAGCGCCGGTGGCACGGTGGTCGTGGAACTCGGTGGCACTGATGATGACATAGAGATCAAAGTTATAAACGATGGTCGTGTCTTGGACCCAGCATTTGATCTCAATGGGGTGACTGGACTCGGACTATCTATTGTGCGGACCCTGGTGACCACTGAACTCAATGGCTCAATTTTGATTCGTGCCGGTGTAGCGGAAGATTTCATCGCCGTCGGCATTGAAGATCACCGCAGCGGCGATGGCACCGTTGTGCAATTGTCCTTGCCGCGTTAGATCAAGAAACGAAAGAGCGGGCATTCATGATTGCGATGCGATTGCGCGCGGCAATCCGGCGGCGGATGTCGCGACGCTCTTCTTCAGAGGTGCCACCCCAAATACCTGAGTCCTGATTGGTCTCAAGGGCAAACTCAAGACAACTGACTTGAACCGTGCATTCGTTACAGACCTGCTTGGCGCGGTCGATCTGTAGGAGGGCTTGACCAGTAGTTCCGATGGGGAAAAATAGATCTGGATCGGTTTCTCGGCAGATGGCTTCATCGCGCCAGGTGTAGTCGGCAGTTCCGAGGGCAAGGGAAGAGGCAAGGATAGACACGGTGTGCTCCAGGTATGTTTGGGGGGTGGTGGGCGGGGATTTAAAGTTTTGAAAACAAGACACTGCAAGGTTGGCAAATTCTTGGTGAATTCGCAAGGGGTTTAGCCTAAATTTTTTGTCACACCATTGATTTTTTATTTATCCATTTTCGGATAAATGTTCGGGTTGCGGAGTAATCAGAGTTAAATGCAGGTATGGCGACACAGGTAATGGCTCATCGTGGTGCCTCAAAAGCCGAGAAGGAAAATACAGTGATGGCCTTCAAAAGAGCCGTATCTATCGGGTCAGATGCGGCCGAACTTGATGTACGCCGCACAGCCGATGGGATTTTGGTTGTACATCACAACGCCACACTGGAGGATGATCGGATTATTTCCCAAGTGCAGTTCGCCGATCTGCCCCGAGACATTTGCACCTTGGATGCCGCCCTTGACGCCTGCCAACCCATGTGGGTGAACGTGGAAATTAAAAACGACCCGCTGGAGCCAGACTTCGACGAGAGCGAATCAATCGCTGACCGCACCATTGAGTGCCTGAGCAGGCGAACCGAGGGCGATAGTCGCTGGCTCATTTCTTCATTTCGCCGTGAGACCATTGACCGTTGTCGGCAGTTGCGACCAACCATTGCCACCGCCTGGCTGACCGTCGGGGTGCTGCCGCAAGACGCTTTGGGCATTGTCGTGGGATTGGCCAATGACGGACACAAAGCGCTACATCCGTGGGTCAATTTACTGTCGCGCGAGCTGATTGATCTCTGTCACCAACATGGGTTGGAGGTCAACACTTGGACCTGTGATGATCCTGTGCGAATGGCTGAACTTCTTGAGTGGGGAATTGACGGTTTGTGCACCAATCAACCAGACATCGCCCTCGAGGTCATTGGTCAAAGATAAATCTTCAGGCAGGGAAAAGTAGGCGTACGGCCTCGGGTACATGTCTGAAATGTAGGCGTGTTGATTCACCCAAGTAGTCACCATCAACCTGATAGGGAAATGGCGTGGCATTCTCAATGATCAGTTCGTGGACATCATTAAAACAAGCCACATGCTCACTTGGTGTAACTCCGCCACCTTTGAGAGCTCCAGCCAATGTGCGAATAATGGCGATCGCTGACATAGTTCGAAATGTCACTGCCACAAGTGGTTTATCGAGACCAGCAGCGGGTGACAGATCAAGAGCTCGGTTGCCGAGAAATGAATATGGATTTGTGTTGAGGACAACCGTGAAATAGCCATCATCAACGAATCGCTGTGGGTCGTAGGTATTGACATCGGATCCAGAGATACTTCCCGGTCCACCGATAGCTGCATCAGCGGCAACCGTGAAATGGGGGTGATGACGATCGTATTTATTCAGCCAAGTTTGAAGAGCAGCGTAAATAAATAATGGATGGCCTGCCCAGCGCTTTAACGAAGCCCGAGTCTCAACATTGCGAACGACAGCGGCGTCGTAGCCAACACCGGTATGAAAGCAGAAGAAGCGTCCGTTGACTCGACCAAGGCCAATAGGTCGGATATTTGCTTGAGGATCTTCCAGGCCGCTGACCAACATGTTGACTGCGGCGATTGGGTCATTTGGTAAACCGATAGTGCGGGCGAAAACATTGGTACTTCCGCCAGGCAAGACCCCGAGGGATGTTTGCGATCCAGCAACGCCGGAGGCAACTTCGTTGAGGGTGCCATCGCCGCCGAAGGAAATAACTAAATCAACCTCTCGATGAGCGGCATCCTGGGCGAACCTAGTGGCGTGGCCGCGGCGGTTGGTCTCCACAATCTGCACATCGTGGTGTCTGGATAACGCTCTGTGCACAATGACTGTGTTGCGAGCGGTGACTGAGGAAGCAAAGGAGTTAACGACAAGGAGAATTCGCACTACCTCAAACGGTATCAGCCCGATCTCAACCTACTTCAGGTGATCTTGAGGGGTGGGAGGCCCGATGGGGCGAGCGTCACGCAAAGAGATGGGGTGTGGGTTGTGCGAAATGGGTGTTAGTCCGTAAGAATAGGGATATGAACGTCATTGTCTGCGTAAAACAGATCCCCGATCCTGCCAACCCTGGAGCCCTAGATCCGTCCTCCAATACGCTGAAGCGTGAAGGCAAGCTGATCTTGGACGAGTCCGACAGTTACGGGGTCGAAATGGCCCTGCAGTTGGTTGCTGCTGCCGGTGGTGGAGAAGTCAGTTTGGTTTCCATGGCGCCGAATAGTGAAACCTCAGGTTTACGCACTGCGCTCGCAATGGGAGCGGCAAAAGCAGTATTGGTTTCTGATCCAGCATTGCTGGGATCCGATGCTTTGACAACGGCGAAGATTTTGGCTGCCGCTGTGACACGACTCGGTGGAGCCGATTTGATTATCGCGGCGACTGAATCTAGTGATGGTTACACCGGAACTGTGCCCGAGCAGATGGCTGAAGTTCTCGGTTTGCCTTCGGTGACATTTGCGAAAAAAGTTTCTGTTGAAGGTGGCATACTCAAAGTGAATCGTCAGACCGAAGATGGTTATGACGAAGTGACCTGTCCACTCCCTGCATTAATTTCTGTGACTGCTGGCGTTGTTGAACCGCGTTACCCAAGCTTCAAAGGCATCATGGCTGCAAAGTCAAAGCCAGTTGACGAAGTGACCGCAGCCGACCTTGGCGTCACGCTCGTTGGCTGGGCTGGTGCTGGTCAAAAAGTTAGCAGTGTCACACAAGCTGAAGCCCGCGCCTCTGGCGAAGTGATCGAAGATGATGGCGAAGCATTCGCCAAGATCGTGACTTTCCTCGAAGGTCTCAAGGTCATCTAGTCAGCCCAACCACTTCACAAAAGACATATCAGTCAGACCTCCACCGAAAAAAGAACGAGAACGGATAGATCAATGGGAATTAATAACATTTGGGTTTTTGCTCAGGTCGCGAATGGTGCACCGACATCAGGTTCGCTGGAACTGCTGACCAAGGCGCGCTCCATGGGAGCAACTGTCAGCGTGTGGGTGGCCGGCGATGGCGCAGCAGTTGCTGGTGCTCTCGGAGAATTCGGAGCGAGCAAAGTTTTCGCCGTGAGTTACGGAGCAAACTTGGCTGGCGTAGCGGTTGCTTCGGCGATGAAGGCCAGCATTGACGCTGGTCAAGCCCCAGACCTCGTGATGTTTCCGCAGTCCTATGAAGGTCGCGACGTCATGGCCCGTTTGTCGGTCAAGGTCGGACGCACAGTTTTGACAAATAACGTAGAGATTGTTGCCGATGGTGAGTCGGTCACTGTGACGACACCGATTTTCGGCGGCAATACTTTGGTTGCTACTACGTTCACTGGCGGTACTCCATACCTCGCAGCATTTCGTCCAAAGTCATTCGTTCCCGAATCAGTTGCTGGATCGACGGCAGAAGTCGTTGTAGTGAATGTGCCCGACCTCGGAGCAACTGGCGCAGCACAAGTGATTGCGGTGCATGTTGAAGAAACAACTGGTCCCAAACTTGATGAAGCCAATATTGTTGTTTCTGGCGGACGTGGTTTAGGTGAAAGTGCGAAGTACGAAATGATTGAATCCTTAGCCAAGTTGCTGAAGGGTGCACCTGGCGCATCGCGTGCCATCGTGGATGCCGGTTGGGTTCCTTATAGCTATCAAGTTGGTCAGACTGGCAAGGTCGTTAAGCCCAGCGTGTACATCGCCTGTGGTATCTCGGGTGCTACTCAACACATGGTTGGCATGAAGGGTTCAAAGAACATCATCGCCATCAACAAGGATAAGGAAGCACCGATCTTTGGGATTGCAGACTTGGGAATTGTTGGCGACTTGCACAAAGTGTTGCCCAAACTGATTGAAGCTCTTCAGGGTCGCTGAGTCAATGCCGGCTCAGGCCGGAGCATCACGAGCAAATAACGCAATAGAGATGTCGTTATCGGGGTCTTGGGCGATCAGGCTCAACTCGTACGGGCTGCGACTTCCATCGTCACATCGAAACCATTGCATCGCTCGCGCTGTGTCGCCGATTTCCTGATTCAGAACACCGGCTTGGCGCATCTCGTCCCATTCCTCGGTGAATCCACCGATGGCGGCCAACAACCACCACACACCGAACCGCCCCAATGCCGCCCCTCGTCGTCGACCGTGGGCACCACCCGATGAACCACACCATCCAAGCCAAGCAAGCGCCTCCTGCGTTGTCAGCGGTGTGAGTCGGCACGTCCGGATACCTAAGGCACCGAGAGCATCAATGACTGTGCCATCAACGACGATGGACTCGGCTCGTCCCTGAGAGGAAGATGTCCATGGTTCAACGAGTGAACGCAGTGCATCGTGGACGAAGGGATCGTCAACAATCATTTCTTCATAGACCTCTTCGGGTTCAATGTCAGTCCAGATGTGCTGCCAGTTATCACTCGGAGATGGGGCATCAATACCTTCATCGGAATATGTCGCCATCGGGTACGCGGGTTCCCATGGTTGAAGAAGTAAAGGTATGTCGAGGACATCAAGAACCTCACCTACGCTCTTCGCGTCAATGATTTCGCCGCGCAATACTCGCTCATGCGCCACGAATGCTCGGCGTGGACCGTCAGTCAGCAAACTTGAAAGTTCAGTCCAGGAATGATTTTGAGCAATAACTTCGGTGAGCGGTCCAATAGTGAAGCGACCACTATCTTCGGCCAAAACTTGAGCGGCCCAATCGGTCGTTGCATGAAGAGCCAATCGATATTCAGCCAATGTGGCCGCTGGCCAAACCTGGCGACCCGATTGAGTTGCAAGTCGTGAGCGTTGGCGAATACGAAAAAGACCTTCCCAGTCACGGTTGGCGCAACGTGCATCAATCAGGCGTACCAGTCCGTCGAGATCGGCGCGATCAATCAATGGGTCTAAGTCATTGTCATCCATTGTTTCTCGACTTCGCCTTAGACCATTGGCCAGGGGTAGCGCTGACCACTTCCATCAATAGGGAACATAGCACCCGCAGCCAGCATCTTTGCCCGTTCAATCATTGCCTCAACTTCGTCGTCGTTCAAGAGTGCTGCCACATCAAGTGGGGGGCGTTCAACAATCCGTTGCACCTTACGTAGAAGGTCAGGGGACAATGTTTCACCACCGAACTCCCAAATGACCGTGCGTAATTTGAAATCAGCGGAGAAACATAATCCTTGATCAATGCCCCATATGCGATCGTTGCTATCAATCAAGCAATGCCCACTTTTTCGATCGGTGTTATTTGCCACAATGTCGAAAGCCGCCATATTTCGGAACTGATCGTGAAGTTCTGGATGATTCTCGTACAACGTAAAGTAGTGCTCTTCAAAACGAGCCTCAATGAACCATTGCAATGAACCTGGCCCGAAGGGACCATCGCGTTCAATTGTCGGAGGTATGACATGGAGATCCATGGCCTCTGAGAGGAGGTAGGCGGCGATTTCTCGATGGAATAATCCCGAGGGGAAATCCCATAGAGGACGCTCGCCGCGTAGAGGTTTGTAGATCGCTTGGCCGCGCTGCTCGCCAAGTGTGAGATTGACAAGAAAAGTGGCGTTACTGCTATAGGGCATGCGACCTTCAATGTCAATATCGCCGTTATTCAGAAGATGCAAGATATCCATAATGATGAAGCAGTCGGGTTAATTCATGCGCGGGCAGAAGTGACCATCAATGTTAATCGGAAGGTCACAGTACACACAGTCAGGGCGACCCGCCGAAACCGTGCGGTCAGCGTGGTCACAAAAAGCCATAGCCTGAGCGCGGGTCAGGCTGACTCGTGCATGAGCACCAGGTATGTCGTCCTCGTCCTCATCATCGTCCTCGTCGTCTTCGTCTTCGGCGAACTCGTTGTCATCTTCATCACTGAGCGGGGCAAATTCTTTGAGGTGCAAAATGAAATGGTCGGCTGAGTTGTTGAACTCAAGTGCAGTTGCCCCAAGGATAAATGCTTGTGTGATCGGCTCAGCGAGTTGCATCACCGAGCGCGGCGGTTGACCCTCTGGCACGGGCAAATGAGCCAAGGCTCGACGAATATATTGAGCAATGGTGGCCACTTGTTGCTTTTCACAGCGCACCGTCACCGAGCGAACACCGGCACGGGCTTGAATATAAAAAGTACGAGACCCTGGTTCTCCCAGAGCACCGGTAGTGAGGACATCTACAAAATCAAAATCAGCAAAAAAATCCATGATCGTTTTTCAGGATGGACGAAGGTCGCCGAGCGATCCACCGGTTGAGTTGACATTGAGAACGATCGGCCCGCCAGTCGTATAGGCCACAGCTGAGACTGAACAGGTACTAATAACAATGCGTTGGAAAAGATCAATGTGAGTCCCCATAGCGTGGGCAACGGCGGCCTTAATGGGATCAGCGTGAGATACACAGACGATCACCCCACCGCGATGTTGAGCGCAGAGACGGTCAATTGCCGACACCATGCGCGTTTGCATCTCAGTAAAACTTTCGCCATTGGGAAAACGAAAAGTTGACGGCGCACGTTGCACTGTTGACCATTCGGGCAACTTCATGAGTTTGCTGAGTTCGGCACCAGTCCAATCACCAAACTCGCATTCAAGTAAGCCTTTGTTGATTTTGGTGCGCAGACCTAATGCAGCAGCGATGGGGGCGGCAGTTTCGCGAGCGCGCTCAAGTGGCGACGCATAAATAGCATCAACTTTTTTTATGCCAGCAATGCGTTCGGCGACTGCTTGAGCCTGTTTGATTCCGATTTCGGCAAGGTGTAAACCACTTGCGCGACCAGGGAGGATTTTTCCTGTTGTCGGAGTTTGACCATGGCGAACGAGAAGCACCAAAGTTGATGAAGGAGGCGCCGTTTTTTTCATAACAGGATTTAACCTAAGCCTTCTCGGTAGATAAACCATCGTTTTGCGCTCAGAAAACTACCTCGAAGGAGTTGGTTAGTGGGATCGCTTGAGCGGGGGTTCCTCACCCGCAATAATTCTTTTGAGATTTGGGATATGGCGCCACATGACGAGGGCGAATAAACCCACGCCAGCAAGAACTTCACCCGCTGGGCGCCCGACAATGACTTGAGAAATAGGTAACCCGAGGGCGATCGCAAGTGATCCAAGAGAGGCTTTTTTGGTCACTTTGGCGACGAGCAACCATAAAACCGTCATCGCTAGGCCGATCCACGGATACAGGGCAATCATCCCACCGCCCGCCGTAGCAACTCCCTTGCCACCTTTGAACTTACGAGTGACAGGAAAGATATGGCCGATTACGGCAGCGCACACCAAAGTCAAGGC
>CAMAYS010000045.1:0-15628 GCA_945862545.1 Bifidobacterium breve
AGCGGAATCAGTAACACCGGAACTTGATCCATGACATCGGCGAGATAGGTCGCTGAATCCAGGATTCGCTCACCCTGATGATCTCCTCGGGGGCGATTGGGGTCATTGACATATGGATAAAAGTTTCCGCGATACATATCGGCCAAAGCCTTCTTCTTCACTGGGTCATCAACGAAGAGCCAACGCCAACCCTGCATATTGGAACCAGTTGGTGCCTGATGAGCTATTTCGATGCACTCCATCAATACTTCACGCTCCACGGGCCTTTGCAAGTCGAGTCGCTTGCGCACCGAGCGCGTCGTTGTCAAGACCTGATCGGCCGTTAGTCCTAGTCGTTCACTCATGATTTATCTGCTTTCGTTTTAGTGGCCTGTTCGGCCATCCATTCGGATGTTGCTTTACCCATTTTCCCGCCGTCATATCCAATACGTTGCGTCGGTTTGACTTCAAGAATGACACGGCGGGGGGAATCTAAAAATAATGTGAAGGCGTCACGCTGAGTTGACGGACCACCGAGAATCGCTTCTGACAACTCTGGATAAAACCAATCCTTTGTTGCTTGATCATCATGCAAGACGCATTCGCCTTTCCATGTGACTGTCTTGTTTCGTGCCATTGATGATCCAGTTGAGGTGACAACGACACACACTCGTGGGTCACGACGAACCGCGGAAATTCGTGCTCGTTGCGATGAAGCCGTTAGCCAAAAACTTCCTCGTCGCCAGACATAGGACATGATCACACCTACTGGCCAACCTTCTTTATTTGACCAAATAAAGGTGCATTCATTTTGCGCCAATAAGAGTTGTTCCTCAACATCCTCGTCAAGGCCAAAGACTGTGACATCTTCATAATTCTCTGGGTGCTCTGTCATCTTTTTCTCCTTATTGCATTTTTCTTGATCATCTTGCTAAGAATCCGCTGGCAACTCACGTGGCATAAATTGCCCAGTGTTAGCAGTAATACCGCCATCGACGGGAACGACTGCTCCAGTCACAAAACTTGAGGCCTGCGAGGACAGAAAAACAATAACTGCTGCCACTTCTTGCGCTGTGCCCCAGCGCTGAAGAGGAACGGCCCGACGCAGGCTTTCGTACACCTCGGGAACCTGCTTGATGCCAGTCGTCATGCCCGTTTCGGTCGGACCCGGACAGACAACATTCACGGTGATTGCGTCTGCGGCAAGGTCAAGGGCAGCTCCTTTTGCCAAATTGATGACTGCAGCCTTAGCGGTGTTGTAGGCCCACATATTTGGATCTGCGTTAATGCCCGACGTTGACGCAGTAATGACGATACGACCGCCACCGCGCTGCCGTAAAGCCGGAACCGCAGCGCGGATACCGAGTAAGACCCCGCGAACATTGACTTCAATCGTTCGATCAAAGATCTCAATGGGCATCGTCACAATGTCTCCACTCGCGGGTACACCAGCATTCAAGATCATTGCGTCTAAACCGCCAAACTCACTGTGCGCAAGTGAGACGGCGGCATAATTCACCTCTGCGTCAGTCACGTCGCCCTCAACGATCAGAACCCGATCTAGTTTGGTGAGTTCGTTCAACTCGGCACTGGGACGGTCAATGACTACCACTGACCCTCCACTAGCGAGCAAGGCATCAACCGTGGCACGACCAATGCCAGAGGCCCCACCCGTCACGATAGAAACGCGTGTCATCGTCGCCTCACAGCGCGTATCGGGACGACAACAAGTCTGCGTAGGAGCCAGGCCACTGAATTACCCCTGCCCGACAGTTTCTATGTCAGAGCGCAGCGTCCAGCGAATCGGCAAGGTCGTGAGGCCGCGCAGAATAAAAGGTTGATTGACTTGTACGGGACCAATGAGTTCAACTTTTTCAAAGGTTTCTACCATCCACCGCAAGGCCAACTGTCCCTCGCGACGCGCCAAAACGTTTCCGATGCAGTGATGCACTCCCCATCCGAAAGCCAGATGTGGTTTTGTGCCGGGACCGAATCGGTCCAACTGAATGTCGTCGGGGTCGTGCCAAACTTCAGGATCACGATTCGCCGCTGCAAATAACAATTGCACCTTGGTATCTGCTTCAATTTTTTCGCCGTGCACCACGCACTCATCGCGATTGGTACGAAACAGACCCTGCACTGGAGAGTCATAGCGCAAGAACTCTTCGACGGCCCACGGGATCAGCGACGGGTCAGCACGCAGTAGTTCGACGAGTTCTGGTTGCTGAATGAGGCGATACAACATCAGGCTCAAAAGACTGGCCGTCGTTTCGTGACCAGCAACTAAAACCTGTTGCGACAATCGGCGGACTTCACCGTATTGCAAATCACCATTGCGATAGGCCAGTGTCAGCACAGTCAGTAAATCATCTGGTGGCGTTTCACCTCGCTCAAGTATCTCTTGACGTTCGGCGACCAAAGCGTCAACGAAGCCGTAGATCCCTTCATTGGCGATAGCCACAAGAGATAGATCTCCGCCACCTAAGCCGTTGACGATGTCATCGGACCAATGTCCGAATTGTTCACGATCTTCGGGCCGAATGCCCAGCATCTCGGCGATCACAATGGCTGGAAAAGGAAAAGCAAAGAGGGTGACGAAATCACCTTCACCATCGCTGGCAAATGCTCTGTCCCACAATTCGCGCCCAATGATGTCGACCCGTGGGGCCAATGAGGCAATGGCCGCTGGGCGAAATCCATCTTGTAAAACTTTACGTTGACGGCGATGATCCGGGTCATCAGCGGAACCTAAAACCCCGCCTTCCTGAAAGAAAACACCGGGCCCATCGCCGTTGGTCCACTGCGCTGGGTCTGTGAGCATTGACAAAACATCCTCGTGCCGACTGACGACATAAAAAGGTGGGTCAAATGTATCTTCCTTGTGCAATGGGCAATGTTCAATCAAGTGATGGTGCCCAGCAGCGGGCTCAAGATCATTGGCGTGTTCGAGATGTGAATAAGTCACGCACTCACACTCAATTCCGCAGGATCTTGATCAGCGATCTCACGACCTAATACGAGAGGCTTCCACCATCGACGGGGAACAAACAGCCCGTCATATTTCGCGCCGCGTCACTAGCCATCATCACCGCAACCGCGGCCACTTCTTCAACCTTATTCGGTCGTTTGATTGCCGACTCTGAGCAAAATGCGGCAATTAAATTGTCGTACGTCCCAAGCCCCATCGCTACCGCGGAGGCAGGGCCGGTGTCGCGCACAATGTCAGTTTCAATAATGCCTGGCAAAATTGCATTGACTGTGATGCCGAGTGTTCCAACTTCTTGAGCAGCAGATTTCACTAATCCGTTCACAGCATGCTTTGTAGCGACATAGCCAGGGATACCAGGCTTACCAAGTTTTCCTTCCACCGATGAGGTCACAATAATGCGACCACTTTCGCGAGGGATCATATGTTGCAGAGCCCGACGCATTCCCCAGAAAACATGATTGAGGTTCCAATCGATTTCGAGGTTCCATTCTTCGTCACTCATCTGTGCAACGGGAGCAGTGTTCAAGACACCACCCGAGTTCAGGCAACAGATGTCAAGCCTGCCGAACTTTTCAATCGTGAAATCAATCAATCCTTCAACGACTGATTGCTTTGAGGAATCGCCAGCGAAGAATGCAGCACGTGCGCCAGCATTCATCTCGTCTAAACAGATTTGACCCTTGGCGGCATCGCGTCCGTTGACGACGACTGTCGCTCCCTCGGCCAAGAAGGCATCTGCCATGGCGCGCCCGATGCTTCGCGTGCCACCAGTTATGCAAGCTATTTTTCCGTCAAGTTTTCCCATGTCAGTCCCCATATTTATGTCGAAGGTTTTTAGTGAACAAAATTTCAGTACGGCGAAGTTCCACCGTCGATAGAGATCATTGATCCCGTGATTCCTGCACCTGCGTCGGAGGCCAACAAGACCGCCACGAGAGCGACGTCTTCACACTCGTTGATCCGCTTGATCGCCGACTCTTGAGCGAACAAATCCAATAAGCCTTCGTAAGTCAGACCCATGGCTTCAGCCGCACCGGGTCCCTGGGCCATCATCACATCAGTTTCAATAGCTCCAGGACAGAGTGCGTTGACCGTGATTCCCATCGTTCCCACCTCTTGGGCAGTTGACTTAACGAGTCCGTTAATAGCGTGCTTGGAAGCGACATATCCAGAAACCATGGGCTTACCCATCTTTCCTTCAACTGAACTCATGGCCATGATTCGTCCTGAACCTTGAGGGATCATGTGCTTCAAAGCAGCTCGCATGGTCCAAAACGTGTGCCAAAAGTTCCAGACCATCGGAACTTCCATGGCTTCATCGGTCATATCCACCACTGGGCCTGGGTCACCGCCACCGCCAGCATTTGGCACCAAGATGTCAATCCGACCGAACTTCGCCACCGTGCCGTTGACAATCGCTTCGCAATCTTCGCGCTTGGTCACATCTCCAGCGATGAAGTGAACCCTGCCTCCAGCATTCAAATCGTCAATTGACTTTTGACCCTTCACTGGATCGCGACCGTTAATGACGACCTGTGCACCTTCGGCCAGAAAGGCCCGGGCGACTGCCAGCCCAATTCCGCGAGTTCCCCCAGTTACGCAGGCAACTTTTCCATCAAGTGTTCCCATGTCGTCCCCTTTTCTTTGACACCTTCACCATAATCAACCAAGCGACCGATTCCTATAGTCGAACAAACCTCGACAGTGTGAGTGCTCATCAGAAAGTGGAGCGGGACATTCGAAACCTGCCAGGTATTTCTCTATTTTTCAGGGTGTTCCAAGAAAGTGCCCCGCAGTGCACTCTTGATTCCTTCAATGGCACGCCTCTGCAAATTGTGATCATCCGAGGAGGCGTCAGTTAATCCGATCAACACTGCGAGGATAAAGGCCTGCGTCATCAGGCGGTTTTTGGGAGCAATCTCCCCATGAGCGATTCCTATCTCAATCAATTCCGTGAAAAAGGATTGCCGTTGCAGAGCGTGTGGCTGCACAGCCGCAGCCATCTCTGGGTGACGGGCAGCGTCAACTCGCACGGCCCCTACGAAGCGCGCCACCGAGGCATCTTCAACATTCATCTCATGAGCAGCGTCCAAGATGGCTTCAAACTTCGCCAAGAAGGTTTCGTGACCTTCAACGGCCTCATTAAATTTGGCATAAACCCGAGACTGGACGTCCTCATGAACTGCCATGTAGAGGGCAATCTTTGATCCGAAATAGTGATAGAGCGCCCCAGAAGTGATGCCGGCAGCCTCAGCGATGTCGCGATTTGTTGCGGCTTCGAAGCCACGAATTGCAAAGATTTCTCGGGCTACGAGCAAAACTCTCTGCTCGGTTTCAACCGAACTTGTGGCCGGTGGACGGCCCAAACGACGTTGATTATTACTATTTTCCTCCACCGACATACGCCATCTTGACCGAAAGCCCAGCGAAATCTCCCAGCGAGCACACGGCGGCCATTTTGCTCAGAGAATCGCTCCTCGGTTCTCATAATGATCGTTCGGTCAATTACGGTAGGAATGTGTCTACTTCATCGGCTCCATCTGCTTCTGCAAAGAACGTATCTGCGCTTCCTTCAGTTGAAGAATTCTCCCGAACTGCGCGTGCCTGGCTTGAAGCCAACGCCGAGTATCGCACTGGTGGCAATGAGGAGAAAGAAATGGTCTGGGGAGAAGGAGATTTCTCAGTTTCCGTCTTCCACTCGTTGAGTTTCGCCGATGAGCAAGCTCTTCTCAACAAAGCAAAAGCTTGGACTCAAGCTAAGGCCGAACACGGATATCACGCCATCACCCAGCCCGTTGAATATGGCGGTCTCGGATTGACTCGTGAGTACAGCCGTGCCTTCGCAAAACTTGAAAGCCTTTTCGTGACTCCCACTGGACACGAAACTCACAGCGTGACAGTCGGACTGATCGCTCCAACAATTAATGTCTTTGGCACACAGCAGCAAAAAGATGATTTTATTGGACGCTTTCTGGCGACCAAAGAACTTGCCTGCCAACTTTTTTCTGAGCCTGGCGCCGGCAGCGACCTCGCCTCATTGGCTTGTCGCGCCGATCGAGACGGCGACGAGTGGGTCCTCAATGGTCAGAAGGTTTGGTCATCAGGAGCACAGTTCTCCGAGTGGGGTGAACTCATCGCACGCAGTGATGTTGATGTTGTCAAGCACAAAGGAATGACCGCATTCATCATTCCGATGAATCTTCCAGGTATTGAAATTCGCCCGATCAAGCAGATGAGCGGTGGTTCTTCGTTTAACGAAGTTTTCTTCAATGACGTTCGGATACCTGACTCAATGCGTCTCGGACCTGTTGGCGAAGGCTGGAAAGTGGCGCTCACAACTTTGGGCTTTGAACGCGATCATTCAGGTGATGGAGGCGGCGGCGGTTCGCGTGTTGGCGGCTCGTGGCGACAAATCCTCGCCACGGCTCGCGCTATGGGTGTCACTAGTGATCCGATTATCCGCCAGGAGTTGGCTAAGGCTTATAGCCACTTCCGGATTGAAGGTTTCGTGAATCGTCGAGCCTCCGATTTGCGGCGCGCTGGAGCGCCGGCGGGTCCCGAAGGCTCACTCGGCAAATTGATGTGGACGGAAGGGATGACTTATATCTCCGACGTCATCTCCAAAATTCTCGGTGCAACTTTGATCGCTGATAGTGGCGAGTGGGGCACTTTTGCTTGGGGAGAACATGTCCTCGGCGCCCCTGGATACCGCATTGCTGGTGGATCCGATGAAACTCAACGCAATATCATTGGCGAACGCGTGCTCGGCTTACCTGGCGAGCCTCGAGTCGATAAGGACTCAGCATGGAAAGACACCCGTCGCTAGACAACTAATTGCGATTTATTCAGTAATACTCAAACACACAACTCACAACTATGGGGGAACATCATGGATCTAGGACTCGCAGGAAAAAAAGCACTCATCACGGGCTCAACCAAAGGCCTTGGCCGTGCCATCGCTGAAACATTGCTCGCTGAAGGCGCATCGGTCGCAATTTGCGCCCGTAACGCTGAAGAAGTGGCCACGGCTGTTGCCGAAATGTCGAAACTTGGAAAAGTCGTCGGCGCATCGGTAGATGTTGGAGATCCAGAAGCCCTTCGTGCTTGGGTGGCCTCATCGTCAGAGCAGCTTGGCGGCATTGACATCTACGTACACAACACGTCCGGAAAGCCTGCCCGCAAACTTGAGCAGTGGATCAATAACTTCAATATCGATTTGATGGCCTTAGTTCACGGTGTTGACGCCGCTAAAGAAGCACTCGCTAACGGTGGTGGCTCGATCATCAGCATCGGTACCACTGCAACGAGCGAACACTTTGCAAGTGGTTCAGGTAGCTACAGCGCAATGAAGTCGGCTGTTGTCAACTGGACATTGGGTCAGGCCCAAGTTCTTGGCGCCCAAGGAATTCGTTGCAATGTTGTCTCACCTGGACCAATCATGGTTCAAGGTGGCGACTGGGACATGATCAAAAATGCCATGCCACCTTTCTTTGAGGCCACCCAGAAGGGTCACCCACATGGACAGTTGGGTGAGCCCATTGATGTCGCTAAGACCGTCGCCTTTCTCGCAAGTCCAGCAGCCCGACACATCAGTGGCGTCAATGTCACTGTTGATGGTGGCTTCTTAAAGCGCATCGACTTCTGAGCCACTAGCCATGAGCAGCGGCACACCGGGCCGTCGTATCGACGTCACTCTCGTCGCTGGCGGCAAATATCACGACATTGACTTCGCTCGTCGCGAGTTACTTGACTTACTTGGCGAACATGACGAGTTTCGAGTGCGCGTGCAACCCGATTATGAGGACACCGCGGGAATCACTGCATCGTCGATCCTCGTCTCATATACATGCGATGTACGACCCAGCGAACGTGCTCAGCAAGAAGTACGTCAATGGGTTGAAAATGGTGGACGTTGGGTGGCGCTACATGGCACGAATGCGGCGCTCACACTCGGCGGACCAAACGGAGTCGAGGCCCCACGAGTATTCCCACTCTGGGCTGAAACCCTTGGAAGTCAATTTGTTGCTCATCCCCCGATTCAGCCATACCCAGTTCAGATCAGTGACCCATCGCATTGGCTTGTCTCAGGTATTGAAACTTTTGACACCGACGACGAGTTATATCTCTGCGATTACGCCGACCGTTCCGCACTTCAACCTTTGCTGCACACCACATGGCAAGGTGAAGCGACTGGATTCGCCGAACACGATTGGAATGAGTGCGACCCGACACATTTGATTATGTATCTTCGCAATGTAGGTCAGGGTTCCATTTTGTATAACACCCTTGGACACTGCCGCGGACATTACGACATGGCACCCGTACTTGATTACTACCCGCGCATTGAAAGATGCTCATGGGGCCAACCTGCGTATTACGAATTGTTGCGTCGCTCACTGCGGTGGGCGCGCGGCCTTGATCACTAAGAAAGTATTAGGAACATATGGAAATTTCAACAACGAAGCAATTTGATCTACACAGGCGCATGGTGCGCATTCGACTTTTCGAAGAGGCCGCTGGTCGTCTCGCCGAAGCCAACCGACTCCCCGGATTCCTCCATCTCTATGTGGGCGAAGAGGCTGTTGCCTCTGGAGTCTGCGGAGCGCTCAATGATGATGACCACATCACGTCAACTCATCGCGGACATGGTCACCTCGTCGCTAAGGGCGGTGACTTCAATCGGATGATGGCCGAATTAATGGGTAAGGCCACTGGTTACTGCAAAGGCAAGGGCGGGTCGATGCATATCAGTGACACGTCGCTGGGCATGCTCGGTGCTAACGGCATTGTTGGTGCTGGTTCCCCAATCGCTGTTGGTGCGGCCTTCGCAAATCGCTATCGCGGACGCGGACAAGTTGCAGTTGCGTTCTTTGGTGATGGATCAACCAATATCGGGGCCTTTCACGAAGCCGCCAATATGGCCTGCGCTTTACATCTGCCCATTGTCTTCGCCTGTGAAAACAATGAGTATGGCGAATTCACTCCACGTCACAAGACCATGGCTATTACCGACATCGTGGATCGCGCTGCTGGATACGGCATGCCAGGAGTCATCGTGGACGGCATGGATGTCATTGCCGTGCATGAAGCCGCTGTTGAGGCTGTTGAGCGCGCCCGTCAGGGAGGCGGACCGTCGCTGATCGAAGCCAAAACATACCGTTACTACAATCACCACGGAATCCAGAACTTAGGTCTTAAGTATCGCCCCGATGAAGAGGTGGCCGCATGGAAACAGCGGGATCCTATTTTCACTTTTGAAGATCGAATGATTGAAAATGGTGTTGCCACACGCGAAAAAGTTGATGAAATTTGGGCAGAACTTCGGCAAGACATTGAAACAGCAATCCAATTTGCTGACGACAGCCCCTACCCCACTCCCGACCAAATCATGGTCGATGTATATACGAAGTCAAGTACGTCAAGTACCACAGTTGGAACGAAATCATGAGCGACGAACGCAAACTTAGTTATGGACAAGCCTTCAATGAGGCCGTCAGCCAAATGATGGAAGCCGACCCAGATGTTTTCTGCGCTGGCGAAGATATCGGTGCCTTTGGTGGAGTGTTCGGAACCTTCCTCGGACTGCAGGCCAAATTTGGCGAGCACCGTGTCGTCGACACACCGATTAGCGAGCAGGCCATTGTCGGTCTCGGCGTGGGTGCATCGGTGACTGGGTTACGCCCAATCGTTGACTTGATGTTCATGGACTTCATCTGTGTTGCTCTTGACCAGATCGTCAACCAGGCAGCGAAACTGAAATATATGTTTGGTGGTGAAGCCAGTCTGCCGATGACCATCACGACTGCTGGTGGAGGTGGCTTGTCGGCCGCCGCGCAACACAGCCAATCCCTTGAAGCCCTGCTCTGTCATATCCCAGGACTCAAAGTCGTGATGCCTTCAAATCCTTACGACATGAAGGGTCTGATGATCTCATGCATTAAGGACAACAACCCCACGGTGATGATCAAGCACAAGCGCCTTTTGGGTATGAGCGCAGTTGTTCCCACTGAGGCATACGAAATCCCGCTCGGTAAGGGAAATATCTTGCGTCCTGGCACCGATGTCACCATCGTGGCTTATGCACGCATGGCGAACGAAGCATTGATTGCTGCTGCCGAATTAGCCAAAGAGGGAATTGAGTGCGAAATCATCGACCCACGCACATTGCAACCCTTGGATACTGACCTGATTGTGGATTCGGCAAAGAAAACGAATCGTGTTGTTGTCGTACACGAAGCGGTTCGCTTTGGAGGTTTGGGTGGCGAGATCGCTTCGCAGATTCAAGAACTCGCTTTTGACTATTTAGATGCACCAGTGACTCGTATTGGTGCTCCATTTTCACCCGTACCGTTTAGTCCCGCTCTCGAACAGCATTACATTCCCGATGCGAAAACTATTTTGGCTGGCGTGCGTGAGATCATGCAGCGCAACGTCATTCGAGGCTGAACAAAATCGTGACACGCACGGCGTCAATCGTTGGCATTATCGTCAACCCCAATGCGGGTAAAGACATCCGCCGTTTGGTGACCCCTGCGACTCATACATCTGACGTCACCAAAGTTGGCATTGTGCGACGAGCAATTGTTGCAGCATTCGAGTCAGGTGCAAGCAAGGTTCTCTTGATGCCCGATAACCATCGTTTGGCTGAACGTGCCTCTGATGGCATCAAGGGCGACATCGAAGTTCTTGACATGCCATTGAGCGGATCGCGTTTTGACACCATCACTGCCGCACATTTGTTTTGTCAAGCGAAGGTTGGAGCGGTGATTGCTCTAGGAGGCGATGGAACTTCGCGCGATGTGGCGATCGGTTGGCCCGATGCTCCCCTGATCGCCATTTCAACCGGGACTAACAATGTTTTTCCTTCCGCCATTGACGGAACTTCAGCAGGTGCGGCTGCAGCCTTCGTGGCCAGCGGGGCTGTGTGTCTCAGTGTTGTTGGTCGGCGTTCAAAGAAGGTCGTCGTCAAGGTTAATGACCGTGATAAGTCCCTCGACGATCTTGCTTTAGTTGACTTGGCTTTCATCAACTCGATGTTCGTTGGTGCTCGTGCCGTTCGAGATCCGCATACAGTTCATGCTGTGATTGCTTGCGTTGCAACTCCTGCGAGTACCGGCTTATCGAGTATCGCTGGACGCATCCACCCTGTGGGTCGCTGGGAGGCTGGTGGTGTTTTCATCAGGCTCGGCGCCGGAGGCCGTAAAATTCGCGTTCCTCTCGCACCTGGTTCCTTCACGACAATGGAAATCGCTGAGGTTCGCCCTCTTGGCGAAGGTGAGAAAATTACTTTAAGCGGCAAGACAATGTTGGCCTTTGATGGCGAACGCGATCTTCCAGTCTCCGAATTTGGAACAGTCACCGCGCATATCGAGGCCACTGGTCCCCTGTTGATTGATGTCGAGCACACGCTCGTCTTAGCTGCTCAAGCATTGATGTTTGACGAAACTGCTCGTCATATCTCGGAGGAAAATCATGTCTACTGAATTCATTATGCCCAAGTTGGGTCTGACCATGGAAGAGGGCACGATTCTCGAATGGCTCGTCGAAGACGGTGCCGAGATCACCGCCGGAATGCCAGTGTTGCGCATTGAGACCGACAAGGTTGAAAGCGATGTTGAATCCCCCGCATCTGGTCGATTCCATCGTCTCGGGACTCAAGGAGAGGCCTATCCATGTGGTGCGCTGATTGGCTACTTATTAGCGGATGGCGAAGAGATTCCAGTATCCAAGTCTCCGACGAGTGCGACACCTGCGGTGACTGCATCTCCCACAAGCAGCGCTTCCCCCACTTCTGCACCTGTCTCTAGTGTGCAACGTCAGGGGCGCCAATTCGCTTCACCGAATGCGCGACGCGTAGCCGAAGAACTTGGTATTGATATCAACACCGTGATTGGAACGGGACCCGACGGACGCGTTGTTTCAGAAGATGTTGAGGAAGCTCACAAGAATCCACAGGCCTTACGCGCCGTGGCAGTTTCTGCTGTTGCAACCGTTGCGACTGTTGCGACTGTTGCTCCAATAATCTCCTCCAACGGAAATGTTTTGGCTACTGCCGCGGCGCGTCAACTGGCCGATCTTTTGGGCATTGACCTCAGTCAGGTTCCGTATGACGCGCAAGATGGTCGCATCACTAAAGACGGCGTCGCAACCTATGTGCGCTCACGACTATCTGTGCCATCGCCTTCCACGGCGCCCGCCCCCGCCGCTGTGCAACAGTCAGCATTGGCCCCTGCTAGTCAAACGCCCACTTCGCTGAAAAAGATTTCTGGTATGCGCGGCACGATTGCCAAGCGCATGCATTCCTCGTTGCAGGAGATGGCGCAACTGACGCTGCATATGGATGCCGATTTCGATGCCATCGTGAAGGATCGTGATGAGCGCAAGGGTGCGGGAGGCACTGCAAGCCTTCCAGGTTTCACCGATTACATCATCGCTGCCACCGCACGGGCATTGAAGTTGCACCCGATCGTCAATTCACAAGTCACCGCTGAGGGGATTGCCCTTCTTCCCGAGATTCATGTGAGTATGGCCGTTGCTCTTGACGAAGGATTGATCGTTCCAGTCATCAAGAACACGACGTCCCTTGACTTATCTTCGTTGGCATCTGAGACAAAGCGTCTTTCGGGCGCTGCGCGAGATGGCAAGTTGACTCTGAGCGAACTCGAGGGTGGAACTTTCTCGGTGAGCACCCTTGGAATGTTTGGTGTTGATGGTTTCACCCCCGTCATCAATCCGCCCAACACCGCAATCCTTGGGGTCGGACGCTTGCGCGATGATGTAGTCGTGAATGCCAAGGGCAAAGTCTCCACCGTCAAGCGCATGACACTGAGCCTGACGTGGGATCATCGTGTGTTTGACGGTGCGCCCGCTGCCGAGTTCTGCAAGTCAATCGTTGATCTTCTCGCCGATCCCTCAGCGCTGAACAAGTAACTCTCGCGTCTCGGGGTTCAACTTCAGCTTCCATCCGCCTTCGTGCGCTGCATGATGGTGGCGTGAGCACAGTGGGACCAAGTTACTCAGGTCAGTTGCTCCTCCCCCAGTAACTGCATTCACCCAGTAGTCAATATGGTGTGGTTCGCAGTGACTGAACTTCACTGAACAACCATCAATTGCACAGGTCTCATGCACTGCCGCCAAGGCCCGGCGTTGATAGGCCGTGGCTAATCGCTTTGATTTTCCGACATCAAGGGGAACACTTTTGCCATCAAGTACCAGCGGAATGATCTCGGCTTCACAGGCCAAGCGTCGAATCGTTTCGACGGTGAGCTCTGATCCATTCAGCGTCCGACATGTACGTGGGTCGCCAAGACTGGATTCCCGCACACCACCCGCCAATAACTCGTAGTCAATGTGTACGACGATCTCAGCACGAGCTGGACGAGGGCACGGAGAACTACTGGGTGATGATTCGCCCTCTGGTCCTTTTGTATGCCCCTGCAACAAGGCCACGAGTGCCAAGGCACGGCGATGGTCATTGGGTTGCACGGATGAATCGCATTCGACAGGTACTTCTTTGTCGCCAGAGTGAAACATCGCTTCGACTCCGGCGTCAAGCAGTGCGGTCAGGACCGAACCACGCTCGGGATCAAACTTGCCAAAGAGGTTGGTCATACCGTCGGCGTCGACCCAATGACGAAGGAAGGTCTGTCGGCGCTGCTTCTCAAAATGACTGATGCCACCGTCATCAGCGAGGGACCGCACAGTGTGCTTGACGAACTGAGAAAACTCATCAGCAGTCATCGTTTGTGCAGTCTCCAATAGTTCGGATGCACGTTCAACTAATCGCTCAGATTGCTCGCCCATTGTCTTGAAGCCACTTGACAGAGCATCAACATGAGCGGAAGTCACATTGCCTTCGGCCAATGCTTCGCCGAATACGGGGACGAAGCCAATGGTTTCGGTTCGGGCCATCACTTTACGCACATCAGAGCCGGACAATCCGCTCTCACGGATGAGCTCAACTTCGGGCACCACTGATTCGTGAGCGAGGGAGGCAGACTTCATCGCTTCTATGATCTCCGACTGCATTGCATCGAGCCAGGAACGTACTTGACGAATAGCGATATTTGACTCCCGCAATTCAGCAACAGATTGCGAAGAAAAGTCACTGCCGCTCAAATTGCGGACTCGATCAAGGACACTTGAACTATTCATGGACTTCACCTCCCGACATTGACAATCAAGTAATTTTCAAACTAAATGTCGTGGGAAGTCGACAAACAAAGATTACCTCAGGGGTGCAACAGAGTTAACCGAAAATGTGATCACTCACAAAACTTTGTAAAAATATTTATTGCCTAGCCGCGGGCGGCTTCTACCACTGGTAAGAAACGTTCGGGGACATCCAGCCAATCTTCGGGTTTCTCAATGTCTTGCCAGAAGTTGTGCTCAAGAGTCAACTCAACAAAGCCAGCTTCACGACACGCCGTCGCATCGGCAACAAGTGCTGCCATGTTGTCTCCGTCGGTGGCACGAGGCGCAAGTGGTCCTTGAACAAACGAGCGATAGTAAACCTCTAGTGGCTTTTGATCAGCCGTCCGTTGCTCATTTAAACCCGCAACGATCTTTAGCACCTTGCCAACGGGCAAGCCCGCAGGGTTCCATGCATCAAACCACTTCGCGGTGCGCGCCATTCCATCTGGCGACCACATACCCGACAACAATTTCGGTCGCGGGCTCTGCACGGGCTTCGGACTCACGAATGAACTTGGGATTGAAAAGATGGGTCCGTCATACGACACCGGATCTTCTTGCCAACAGGCCAACATCGCTGGAATGAAATCGTCCATTCGCCGACCACGAGTTTCGATCTCTGTGCCAGATGCAGTGTGCTCTTCAGCATTCCAACCCACACCAAGACCGACAATCAAGCGACCATTACACATGTGATCAATCGTGGCCAGGCGTTGCGCCAATGGAACGGGCCAGTGATTACCCGCAACCAGAATGCTTGTGCCTAAACGAACCTTTGAAGTGATACCGGCAACAAAGGCCAACATCTCGGTCGGCGCGAAAACTGACTTGTATTGATGGGGTGGCAAGCGATCGGTTCCGCCATATCCACGAATCGGCTTCTCGGGATACATGAAGTGGTCTTGTACCCATAACGCTTCATACCCCATCGCCTCAGCCCGACGAGCAAACTCAGCAACAATGTCAGCCCGTACGTGAGGTCCAAGTTGCGGCAAGCACAAACCAACACCAGTCATGATCGGCGGCCCATCACAGAGATTTCTTCCAACGAAACAAGGGTGGCGCTAACAGTTACAAAATCCATGACCGACCGAATCAGTAATTCGTGATTCGACCGGCGTCGATACCCGTGCGGAAAAGGTCGTTTAAGTCATCATCGGAAGTTTTCAGCAATGCATCCAACCAGCCATGTACATATTGGGCTCCACCTTCATTACGACCAAAGTGCAGAACCTTTTTCGCTCCAGTTTTTACCGTGCGCTGAATCTTCAGCCCAGTTGCGTAATCCTCATCACGCACAACATTCTCTAAAAAGGCGATCTGCTGATTAGCCGCCTCAATGAATTCGTCGGTCAGTGGCGCAGTTGAGATGAAGTCCAAGTGCGTCACCGATTCCTCAGCCGTAGCGCCAGGAAAAACGCGTCCGACTTGATAAAACTTGTGTCCCAAGATTTCGAATCCAGCGAT
>CAMAYS010000046.1:0-15611 GCA_945862545.1 Bifidobacterium breve
GCCGGTGGTCCATCAGCAACAATGCGTCCCGCAACAAGCAAAACGCGATCGCAGGTTGATGCCTCAGCCACATCGTGAGTAGCCGTCACTATGGCCGCACCGCGTTCTCTTTCAAAGACCATGGCTTCCATATAGGCAGCCCGTCCCGGTGCATCAAGGCCGGCAGTTGGTTCATCAAGCAACAACAATCCCGCACGACGGGCCAAAACCTGAGCGAGATAGACGCGTTGCTGCTGACCGCCAGACAAGTCGCGCAAAGGAATATCGCCCAAGTTGGATATTTTCATCATCTCCATGGACTCTGCGACAATCGCGTCATCTGTTTGTGAACGCCTTGCCCAACGTCCGCGTTGGTCATAACGAGCCATGCGCACAACATCCACGGCACATAAGGGTAAAACAAAACCATTTGGATGAAACTGACTGAGATAGGCAACTTTGTGCGACATCTCCGTCACTGCTCCGCCCATGATTTCCAGTGCACCACTGACTGGCGGAAGCAGGCCGGCAAGAGTCTTCAAGAGAGTCGATTTGCCATATCCATTTGAGCCCACAAGTGCGGTTGATCCACCGGCCTTCAAATAGGCATCAATGCCGGTGAGCACGGCCCGACCGCCATAACCCACTGCTAAACGTCGAGCGACAACGGCGGTGTTAGTCATGCGCTCGCCGATGTGAGACTTTTACGAACGGATACGAACACCAAAGTGAGGAAAAAGATCGCGACTGCAGTCAGCACGACGCTCGCGCCAGCCGCCCACGAGAAATGATATGAGGCCAACAGACCTACATAGGTTGACAGCACGCCGGTACCAGCAGCCCACAACATCATCGAGCCAGTGCGTCTGGCCAAGAGTGCTCCCACTCCCGCTGGCGCTAACAACATGCCAAAAACCAAGAGTGAGCCGACTGTTTGAAATGAAACCACGACGGTGGCGGCAATCATCAACAACATCAAGCGGTGATACCACTGCGCTTTGTATCCCATCGTGCGCACCAAGTCGATATCAAAGCAGAGAAGTAAAAATGGACGCGCCGAGTACAGCGAGATTGCGCAGACGGCGATTAAGGCGATCGTCTGCACCAAGAGATCTGTGGCGTCCACGCCAAGAAATTGTCCAAAAAGAATGGCTTCTAAATCACCAGTCAATGAATCAGAACTTGAGACGAGAACAACACCAAGAGCCAATAAACCAATGAACAAAAGTCCGATCGCCGTGTCATTGGAGAGTTTTGAACGAGCCGTGATGAGACCCACACCACCAATCATCACCACAGCACCGACGGCAGCACCAAGCATTGTGGGTAAGCCGAGAATTGTGGCCATCGCCACTCCAGGAAGTACTCCATGAGCCAATGCGTCGCCGATGAAGGCCATGCCACGCAGGACAACATACGTTCCAACGACAGCGCATGTCAGCGACACCAGGATTCCCGCGAACAGTGCCCGTTGCATAAACCCGTTATTGAGAAACGGATCAATCATCTGCGACACACTGTCATCTTAGGACTTCAGAGCATTGACGATTGTGGAGGATAGATCAATCAGGAAGGAACGATAAGAACCATCTGCTGGCAACAAGTGCGTGCTGAGTTCAACTACTGTGACTCCGGCATCTGTTGCCAGAGCATCAACGACATCTCGATCGGTTCCAAGTTCAGTGAAGATCACATTGACCTTTTGCTCAACGATTTTTTCCTTCAGTGCCGAAAGGTCACCAGCAGCCGATTCAGATTCACTTGAAAGTCCCGGAATCACCGCTCCAGTCAGCGAAAATCCGTAACGCGCCGCGAAGTATCCAAGTGACTCGTGGCCTGTGACTAGTTGGCGTTTATCTGCGGGGATTTCTCCCACCATTTTTCCAACCTCATTGTCAAGGGTTGCAAGATCTTCTGTTACCTTCATTCCCTGTTCGGAGACATCAATATTTGCTAACGCAAGAGTTTCCACTAATGCTTCAACGACATCAATCAATGTCATCGGGTCCATCCACAGATGCGGGTCCTCGGCCCCCACACTTTGGTCCGCATCACTTGGGTCCGCACCTTCGCCTTCACCGACCAGTCGAACCTTGATGTGATCTGTGGCCACAAATACTGAGACTTTTTCTTTCACCGCTTGCTCAATAACATCTGCCAATCCGCCTTCAAGACCAAGTCCGTTGGTCACCACAAGATCAGCGTTATTCAACGTCTCAATGTCTTTGGCTGAAGGTTGCCATTGATGTGGATCGGCGCCGTTGGGCATCAGCACCGTGACTTGAGCAGAGGATCCAACAACATCGCTGACGAGTGAACCCAAAATCGAATAGGTGACAACAATCTGTGGAAGATCGGCACCTTGCGAAGGCGAGGCATCTTTCCCACAGGCGGCCAAGGCAAAGAAAACGGTCAGGGCCAGCAAAATGCGCGGAAGTGGGCGACGAGTATTGGTCATAGCCATAATGATAATGATTCCCAAATATGATTTGCAACCTCATGGACCCGCTTCGGCGCACTAGGAACTACCTTTAGATCGTGGTTTCTGACTTCCTGCATCCCTTCGCAAAACCCACTCGCACCGATTTTCGCACCTTGGTTCGTGGTCAAGGTTCAGTTGTCTACGACAACCACGGAAATCAGTACATCGACGCCATGGCCAGCCTTTGGTATTGCGCCGTCGGACACGGTCGCAGCGATATGGCCGAAGCGATAGCCCGTCAAGCGGGGACCTTGGCTGCGTATTCGACTTTTGATCCATTTACAAATGAACCTGCCGAAGAACTTGCCGAGAAACTGGTCGCTATCGGACCCATTCCCAAGAGTCGTATCTTTTTTACGTCCTCAGGTTCAGAGTCCGTTGATACGGCGATGAAACTTGCGCGACTAGCTCACGTTCAGGCCGGCCACCCTGAACGAACTTTGATTATCTCGCGACAGCGCGGCTATCACGGCACGACCTATGGCGGAACCAGCGCTCAAGGCATTCCCCCGAATCGCGAAGGCTACGGACCTTTGGTCGGTGACGTTGAACAAGTCGCCGCCGATGACATTGAAGCCATGGCCAAGCTGATGGCACAACGTGGCAATACCATCGCCGCTGTACTTGTTGAACCTTTGCAGGGTGCTGGCGGAGTCTTTCCACCGCAAGACGGTTACCTCCAAAGTTTGCGTCGCCTATGTGATCAACACGGAGCATTTTTGATCTTTGATGAAGTCATTAGCGGGTTTGGACGACTCGGTACTTGGTTTGCTGCTGACCATTACAAAGTTGTGCCGGACTTAATGACCTTTGCGAAGGCTGTGACTTCTGGTTACCAACCTTTGGGTGGCGTCTTTGTTGGACCTGCAGTTCGCGCACCTCTCGAAGCAGATGCAAACTTTTTCTTGCGCACAGGATTCACCTATTCCGGTCATCCAACAGCATGTGCGGCAGCACTCAAGAACATTGAGATTCTTGAACGCGAAGATTTATTGGCACGCGCAGTGCATATCGGAAAGCGTCTGTCGAGTGGACTGAAATCTCTAGCCGACGACGGGCTGATCGCCTCAGTCCGTGGCGACGGGGCGGTGTGGGCAGCTTCACATCATCCACATCGTGATCCAATGATGATCCGCGACAAAATGTTGGACCTTGGAGTGATCACTCGCGCGATTGGTGCCGATGCAAATACTTTTTGTCCACCTCTTGTCACCAGTGATGCCCAGATTGATCAGATCGTTGACACCCTCGCTACAGTTCTAAGTGCACTATGAGCCGCCCAACGTTTGACCCTTTCGACCCAGTATTTCGCGCTAACCCATATCCCTTTTATCAGGCGTTACGCGAACAAGATCCGGTGCACGCCGCTGACGTGGGCAACATCGTTTTGACACGCTATGAAGATGTCTCCGCGACACTCCGAAGTAATGATTTCAGCCGTGATATTGAAGCCTCAGCCAATGAGCCCACTGACCCACTGTGGATTGCAAAACGCGAACGCCGAAAAGGTCGCGAGGGAGCGAAAACAATTCTCAACCTTGATCCCCCAGATCACACGCGCTTACGTCGACTGGTGAGCAAAGCCTTTACTCCAACTGCGATTGACCGATTGCGCCCGCGAATTCAACAGTTGGTGGATGATGTCCTAGATAAGGCCGCAAAAAATGGCGGCATGGAACTCGTCGACGAGATGGCCTTCCCGATCCCTTTCCAAGTGATCTCAGATCTATTGGCGATGCCCACAGATCGTTCCGACGAATTACGCGAATGGGGTCAACTGATCACTCTCTCGTTGGAACCAACCTCAACTCTTGAAGACCTCGATCGAACTGATGGGGCTTTGAACGAAATGATCCCCTATTTGTTCACGATCATTGAAGACCGACGCTCTCATCCTGGTGATGATCTGCTGTCTGCCCTGATCGCTGTTGAAGACGAAGGGGACAATTTGGCCCTAGATGAACTGATCTCTTTCGTCGTACTGTTGTACATCGCTGGTCACGAGACGACCGTCAATCTGATTGGCAACTCCATCAACGCTTTGCTGCGCTTCCCCGACCAGTTATCTCTGTGGCACAACAATCCGAGCATTGCGAACCGCGCCGTTGACGAACTTCTCCGCTTTGACGGACCAGTCCAGCAGACAGTGCGCGTTCCGATCGTGCCCGTGACTTATCAGTCATTACATGGACCGGTCACAGTGCAACCAGGAACAATCGTGACGACGCTCTTGGGTGCCGGGAACCATGATCCAGCAATCTTCGCGGATCCACATATTCTCCAACTCGATCGCGCCAACTCCAATCGTCATCTCGCTTTCGCTGGCGGCATTCACTATTGCTTGGGTGCGAGTCTGGCAAAGTTAGAGGCCGAAATCGCTGTCGGATCAATGGTTGCCAGATTTCCGAATATGCATGCTGTGGGTGACATCACTTGGCGCGATCGTCTCACCATTCGCGGCGTCGATCACTTGCAATTAGAGTTCTAAAAACTCACGAACGAGTTTTGTACTTCACAGCCCTATTGCCATTTTCGTCTCGGGTGTCGAACTCCTCGGACAAATCTTCAATCCATTGAATGGAACCCGAACGCTCCATGAGATCGGGCGCCACCACCAAAGCAGCAATTGCGCGACCAACACCAAGAGTGGTCTGTGCCGCGGTGAGGTCCATGCCACGGTCACCCGAAACTGCCTGAATAAATTCGGTCGCCACAGAACCTGGATAAACAGAACAACATGCAATTCCCTTGGGCTTCAACTCCAAAGCCATATCCGCACTGAGGCGATTGAGACCCGCTTTGCCGGCGCCATAGGAAGAACTGAAGTGATATGAACTTCCTCCAGGCGACGAGACATTCATAATTGAGCCTCCTGCACCAGCGGCGAACAGCAGTGGCGCAGCATGCCACGAAGCCACATAATGGGCCCTCAGACCGATACCTACTTGATCGTCCCAAATGCTGATTGGATGATCCCAAAAGCCACCGCCCCAGGCTGGAGGATCGGGAATCTTGTAGACGTTGTTGACCAACACATCGATCTTGCCGACTTCATCTTTGATTCGTGCAAAGAGGGCAGCGATCTGCGCATCATCACCGTGATCAACCTGCACTGCGACACCTTTGCCACCCGCATCATTGACCATCTTCACCGTGGTGTCAATTGTCAGTGGTCCAGTTCCGGCACTGCGCCCCGTGATGTACACCGTGGCACCTTTTTCAGCCAAGGCGATTGCAGTTCCTCGTCCAATGCCACGACTTGAACCAGTCACCACGGCGATTTTGCCGGCAAGTTCTCCGCTCATTGACGCGCACCACTCGCAGCAGTGAATTCAACTTCAAGATTCGTCAAACCGCGCAACATAAAGCTCGGGAAGTACTCGTATTTGTTTGAGTCCGACAGAGTGATTGTGTCAATGCGCTTTGAGAGTTCCTCAGCAGCAACTTTGCCCTCAAGTCGCGAGAGATTGGCGCCCAAACAGAAATGAATTCCCTTACCAAAGGCCAAGTTCTCACGCAGGTGCTCACGGTCGGGGTTGAAGCCGTCTGGATCGTCGTACAGGGCCTCATCACGATTAGCCGAGGCAAAGACGATGATGATTCGTTGGCCCTTAGTCAGTTGTACCCCACCGAGTTCAGTGTCCTTGGTGAGAATGCGCCACATGCCTTGCGTGGGTGTCGAAAGGCGCAAGGTTTCCTCAACGACTTTTTCAGCACGTGATGGATCTGCCTTGAGTTTTTCCCATTCGGCAGGATTCTCTGCCAGCAGGCGAATCATCTCTGTCAATGTCTTAGTGGTCGTTTCATTTCCGGCCACCAACAATTGCTGCACAATGCTCAGCATCTCAGCCATATCAAGTTGACGCTTATCCGTCACTTCAGGATCATCGTCATCAATCGCTGCGTTGAGCAAATTAGTCAACAAGTCGTCCTGTGGTTCAGTGCGACGCAAATTGATCTGCTCAGCAAAATAATGCTGAAACTCATTGACACCATATTCAGCCTGAATACGTTGTTCAATCGTGATGTTTGTCCCGATGCCAGCAATTGAATCATCAGACCAGCGCTTGAAGTCCGCCAGACGATCATCGGGCACATTCAGCGCCTTGGCAATGACGCGCACGGGCAATGGGACGCCGAACTCCTTGACGAATTCAATGCGACCCTTATCAATCCACGAGTCAATCAAACCAACGGTAATTTCACGAATGATTGGTTCCATCTCGGCGATTACCTTGGGGTGAAAAGCACGCGCCACAAGGCGTCGATAGCGGGTGTGATCGGGTTGATCGGCGGTCAGCATGGTTGGCACACGTGGGTAACCCGCAGCCATCACATCGGCGAACTTTTCACGGTCCGCTGAACTCAATGGCATACCTGAGCCACCGAACAACGATGAATACGTCTGCGGGTCACGCAGTACTGTCATCACCAAGTCGTGTTTCGTGACTAGGTGCACACCGATGCTCGGCACTGGGTGCACCGCTGAGTCGGCACGCATTTGGGCGTAGTGCGGAAATGGGCACTGTTGCGTCGTGGGATCAAATGGGTTAAAGGTACTGATGTCGATGGTCATGATGTTCTCCGCTCACATTGAAAATTTATTTACCTGAAAGTCGTTCAACGACTGGAATCACTGAATCCATCACGGACGCACCGAAACTTGTGTAACTAATACCAAACCGTTCGCGCCGCTCAACAATGCGGTCACAGATTTCATCTACTGAACCAATCAGCACATTAGGGTGCTCGGCGAAAACTTCAGGAGTCATACCAAACATTGGCGCCATCTTGGCACGTGTGCCTGCACCATCTGGAGTGACCACCGTGAAGTAGGCAGCGATTTCAATTTCAATCTGATCAAAACGCTCGCCGGCTCCATTGCGAATCCACTGGATTTTCTGATCTGTGTGTTCCGCCGTTGACGAGCCGATACCTTCAGCACCCAACTTGCCCGAGGAGTTATTGAAGTTGAGGCTGACGATGTCGGCTTCACGACCAGCAATGGTCAAAATGCGCTGCGCTCCCCCACCGATCATGATCGGCGGCCCTGATTTAGTAAAAGGCTTGGGCACGGCTTCGAATCCCACAGCGTGGACGTGAGTTGTATCGATATTTAGTTCACCTTCGGCGAAAGAAGCACGGAGCAAACCAATGACTTCCTCAAAACGATCTAATCGCACTCCCGCACGATCAAAAGGAATTCCGACGGCCTCATATTCGCCCTGCAACCAGCCAGCGCCTAAACCAAGTTCAAGTCGTCCTTCGGAAAAAAAGTCAAGGGTGGCAACTTCTTTGGCCAGCATCACTGGATTGCGATAGTCGACGCAAAGAACGCGACAACCCACCTTGATGGTGCTCGTAGCCTCGGCTGCCACTGCCATTGCGGGAATCGCTGCCACAGTTTGCACGGGGTGACCAGTCGCCGCCAGAGCAGGACCCGGACCAATGATGTGATCAGCAAGATGGAAAGAAGAAAAGCCAGTGGATTCGGCTTTGCGCGCCAGTTCTCGCCATTGCTTGCCTGACTCTGGGGCGTACGCCTGCAGACCAAATCTAAAAGGATGACTCATGCTGGAACCTCCAAGATTGTGACAGCTCCATTATCACCGTTGACTTCGATCAATGAACCATCGATGATTCGCACGGTGGCATCGGTAGCCGATACAACGCATGGAAGACCAAGTTCGCGACTCACAATGATGGCGTGGCTAATAGCCGCCCCCACATTGACGACGACTGCTCCACAGGACATGAACAATGGCGTCCATGCGGGATCAGTATTCGGAGCAATCAAGATATCGCCGGGCTCAAGGTCACCTGGTTCCGTGGGATCAAGAATGACACGTGCTCGGCCAACATATTGACCGGTGCAGCCAGGGACCCCCTGAACAACATCGCCAACTTGAGCTCGGGTCGCTGAGGACTGACCCTTCTTTTTGTATTCACTGAGCGGGGGCACGATGCCGTTCTTAATGAAGAAAGGTGGCTCAAGAAGTTGCAAGGCTTCCCATTGTGCATGGCGTTGGGCGAGAACTTCAGTCAACGATGTTGGATTGAACAAGAATTCATCAAGTTCAGAATCAAGCAAAGCAAATACGTGATGTGGATCCTTCAAAGTACCTTGAGCTGCGCGTCGCAGACCCAATTCTCGAAACGCCATACGAACTTCGTGAAGCGCACGAATGATATTTGTTTTAGTCCGCTCACGAATTGCCATTTGTGAACTGGCGGTCAAAGCACCTTCCAATTGTCCGGCCAACTCATCGCCGAGTGGGCGAACTTTATTGCGCACGTCTTGCGTCAAGGCCTGACGCTCTTGAGCCTTGCGGGCATTGCGAATGGTGGGTGACTCACCATCTTTCTGCAGACGAATACGATCGATCACCGCAATGGCATATGCCGGCTTTGTCTCCCATGTATCGGCGCTGATCTCCCACTCATTGGGACCGCGCGATCCAAATTCAACGAGAAACTGCTCGAACTGTGCTTGGAAATGTTTTACTTCACTATCGGTTGAAGACGACAGACGATCAACGAGACCGGTCAAGCCAGCATTGAACTCTTTGCTCACTGCAGCAGAAGCATTCACAATGCGCGACAAATCCCACATCCGGTAACTAGGTTCAGCCGAGTCAACATCTCCAATGCCTGCCAGCAACTTCATCGCAGTTTCTGGTTCACCAATCGCTGCGCAAATGGCACCCAAAATTCCGGGCGCGATGGCTGAGTCAGACGAAGGAGGGGTATGACTATCAAATAATTTGCGAAGCAATGGCTGCAACATGCGGGCACGTGTGAGAAGTCCAGCATCGCTCAATGTTGCTAAGTCCGGGCGACCCCGACGCAACTCAATAGTCATCTGCTTTTCGGCATCGACTTCAGGAATTGAGGTATTGGTCATCACCCATCCGAGGTGAGCCAAGATCCCTTCGGCCATTTCTGGACGTTCATCAAGGGGATGCGCCTCGTAGGGCGGGACTTCGGGGTGATCCCCGAAGAAGGCAAGATCTAATTGCTCGACAGTCAGTAGCGGACTGCGCACAGCCTGCATACGCACATTGGCCAAGTTGATGTAGAAATAGCCGGCGAAAAAGCCACACACTTCAGGTTCACCGTTGGTGAATTCGTCAAGGGTGTAATTCCCTCCCCGCACATAACCGTCACGCCAACCGAGCAAGATGCCGTTTTCCCAGCAGAATTGCTGGCTCAGAGGACTGGCCGAAACGCTCAGGACTTCGCCGGCATTGGCTCGCGTGTAGTGCGGCCAACGCTTGCTTGGCGCCCTATCAGTTATCCAGCGATCAGCCATTTTTTGGTCCCTCCCCTGTGCAAGTCATTGCGACCAACATCTCTCCCTAGAAACTAACCGATTGATTAGTTCTGACGCTACGCCGAGGGTCATTACCCCCAAGTTGAGATATTTAATCCCGTGAGTCCGCGTAGAACAAAGGAGTCGCCATAGTGAAAATCGTTATCTGCCGCCAACGAAAAAGGCTCAAGAGTTTCCAAAATGAGTTGGATTGCGATACGTGCCTCACTTCGCGCCAGTCCCGCACCTGGGCAGAAATGCTCCCCGTTGCCAAAGGCCAAATGTTCCTTGACATTCAATCTTTCGGGATCAACTTGGTCAGGATCGGCGAATTTGCACCCATCTCGGTTGGCCGAGGCAAAAACGAGCCAGAGATGATCACCCGCCGGGATTGACGTCCCAGCGATCTCGACGTCAACTTTGGTTTGTCGGAATAAACCGCCAACAGGGGCTTCAAAGCGCAACATCTCTTCAATCAGACCGTCAATCAGTGCGGGTTCTCGACGTACGCGCTCTTGAAGTTCAGAATCTTGCGCCAAACAGCGAATCATGTTGGTGATCAGATTGGTCGTTGTTTCATTGCCGGCGACAAGAAATTGTTGCAACATACCCAACTGCTCATCATCGGTTAACTTTTCCCCATCAATATCGGCGTTAGCAATATCCGATAACAGGTCATTCGTAGGAACTGCCTGACGCTGGGCGATTTGAGCCAAAAAGTATTCAGCGAATTGTTTTGTCGATAACAGGAAACCTTTGACCTGCTCGGTGGACGGCGAATGATTGCCCACGGGCATCACGATGTCGTTCGACCACCTCTTAAAGGTCGCCAAATCCTCACCGACGACACCGAGTGCTAGGGCAATGATGGTCATCGGAAGTCCAACGGTGAAACGCTCAACGATATTCACCTGTCCAGTTTTGGCAAGATCGGCTTGAACATCTACCAAGAGTCGAGTTGCGACTTCTGTGATGGCTGGCTCCATGGCTCGAATACGGTCTGGACGAAAAGCAGGATTGACCAACTTGCGCTGACGGCGATGATCAGGTGGATCGGCGTTCAACAACACTGCAACTCGGCCTCGGCTCATCGCCGATGAATCAAGAACCGCTGCCATCTCCGGGTCCTGCATCAACTCCATGATTCCCTTCATCAGGGCCTCTCCCGCCGCCTGCGGGCCCGTTGGATTGAGGCTGGAGAAGCGCTCAGTATCTCGCAAAATCGAACGCACATCGTCGTAACGCGTGATGATCCATGCGCCCAAGTCCTGATTGAAAACAAGTCCGTCGGTCTCTCGCAGACCCGCAAAGATTGGATATGGGCAGGCGATTGCTCCTTGACGGCGATGGATTAAATCATCAATGACGAAGGTCTCGGGCTCATTGCTCATAACTTGTCTCGTTTCGGAAAGTAAATCGACCTCTGGTCTGTTTATAAACTAATCCAGCGATTAGTTTATAAACAGAGCCGTGGGGTCAAGGTTCAACGGAAAAGGGGCAAAAAGTGTCGCTAGACAATTCATTGAACGCTACGGACGACTTATCAACCGATGGTATTTCTACTCATTTAACCTTTTGCCGTTTCTGCCATGCCAGTTGCCCGATCGAAGTCGATCTACAAGGTGGTCAAGCAGTTGCCATCAGAGGAGTTCCCGAGGACCCAATTTTCGCTGGCTACACATGCATTAAGGGGCGACAGATCCCCGAGCAGATGACTCACCCTCAACGTTTGCTGAAATCATTACGTCGCCGACCCGATGGCACATTTGAAGAACTCTCCTCATCTGAGGCCATGGATGAGATCGCTACGCAATTACGTCGGATCATTGACACCTACGGTCCGCGCTCGGTTGCCTCATATACAGGTACAGGCGGGTATCAGAACTCACTAGCGGTCCCGGCTGCTCGCGCCTTTCATCAAGGTTTTGACTCACCGTCTTTTTACACCTCAGTGACGATTGATCAACCCGCTAAAAGTACTGCACCCTTTCGTGTCGGCATCTGGGAAGCCGGGTATCAAGATTTCAGCAACGCCGATGTATTGCTGGCGATTGGCTACAACCCGATGGTGTCAAGTTTTTCACCAGTCGGTGGTCTGCAAGGCACCAACCCATATGTGGTTTTGCGTGAAGCTAAAAATCGGGGCATGAAACTTATTGTTATTGACCCTCGTCGCACTGAGTTTGCAACACAGGCCGATATTCATCTCGCCCCAAAACCAGGCGAAGATCCAACCTTGATGGCTGGCATCTTGAAAGTCGTCATTGACGAAGGCCTTTTCGATCACGAGTTCTGCGACTTGTGGGTTTCTGACCTAGCCCAACTCGCTGATGCGGTCTCTACCTTCACTCTTGATTACGTTTCCAAGCGTTGCGATGTGCCCGCCGATGACATCGTTGCTGCAGCACGGATGTTTGCCACCGCTCAACGTGGCACAAGCGGCACGGGTACTGGACCGAGTATGGCCCCGCACTCAAGTCTCACCGAACACCTTTCCATTGCTCTGAATACCATTTGTGGACGCGTTAATCGCGAGGGAGATTCGCTCGAGAGCGGTTACTTCTTATATCCAGAGACTCCTCGTCGTGCTCAGGTTCATGCGGCTCGAGCTCCTGCCACGGGAGCGCCATCGCGGATGCGTAACCTGCGCGGTATCCGCGGTGAGATGCTGACAACGACATTGGCTGAAGAAATTTTGACTCCAGGCGACGGACAGGTTCGTGCCCTGATTGTGAGCGGAGGCAACCCTGTCGTGGCGTGGCCCGATCAGGAACTCACAGTTGCTGCGATGAAGGACCTTGAACTTCTCGTGGTTATTGACCATCGCATGTCAGCAACCGCTGAATTTGCAGACTATGTCATCGCCCCAACGTTGTCCTTAGAGCGAGCCGATGTCCCCCACCTCATGGATCGCTGGTTCCGTGCTCCGTACACCAACTACACAGACGCCATTACAGAACGTGCAGGCGATGTGCTCAATGAATGGGAAGTGTTTTGGGAACTTTCAAAACGCCTCGGTTACCCACTGCCACTTCCTGGCGGCGACACCCCAATGGATGAGCGACCCAGCGATGATGCGATGATCGATCTTGCTTACGCTGGTTCACGCATGCCGATGGATGAAGTGCGAGCAAACCGTAGAGTCGTGCATCCCGATAAGGCGATGATCGTTTCTGCTGCTGATCCAACATGTACCGCCAAGTTCACCGTTGCACCCGATGACATTGTCGCCGAATTAGGTGAAGTTCATGTAGAGGGCGACAGCGCTGTTGTCCTTGGCATCGACCCGTCTCTGTACCCGTTCCGACTTGTCAGCCGTCGCTTGAAGCACGTTCTCAATTCTTACGGTTCGAGTTTGTCTGTTTTGGGGGCGAAAGGTACGAGCAACTCGGCCTATATGAACCCACAAGACATGCTTGATCATCAATTGGTGGAAGGTGACCTGATCGAGATTTTCTCTCCCCGAGCGTCAGTACACGGCTTAGTGGAAGCCGCCCCCGATGTTCGTCGGGGAGTCATTTCCATGGCACACTCTTGGGGCGGTTCATCTCTCACCGATGAGAAAGTTCGCGATATCGGATCACCAACGAGTCGCTTAGTGTCGGTAGATAAGGGATACGACCGCATCAATGGAATGGTCGTTCAAAGTGCCATCCCAGTACGCATCGCAATAGCCGAACACATCAATCACTGAGTCCAAATCTAAGGAGAGAAGTCATGGCACGTATCAATGTTCCAGAGGGTCAAGGCCTTGAAGCCCACCGCATGTGGAAACTGGCACCGGATATCGGTGCCGGCATGCACGCTCTCAGCGAAGCTGTTTATACCAAGTCAAGTTTGAGTGTGCGCGAACGAGAAGTCGCACGGATGAGAATCGCTCAACTGAATCAATGCGTTGTTTGACTGAATACTCGCGCTGCATCGGCGATGCAGCAAGGACTGACAGACGAGGCGTACAATTCGGTACAGCATTACCACGATCACCCAGATTTTTCTGACCGCGAACGTCTGGCCGCGGAGTATGCCGAACGTTTTGCCATCGATCACACTGCGGTGGACGATGAATTATGGAAGCGTTTGCAATCCGTGTTCTCCGATACAGAACTTCTCGAACTCACAGTGAGTATCGGATTCTTTGTGGGTATGGGGCGCGCATTTCAAGTGCTTGATGTGGCTCGAGACTTTGACATACTGTGGAGTCGCGAACCTGTGATATCTCCAGAACCACCTAAGGAATAAAATGACTCCTCTCGAAACTGTTAACGCATTTATTCAGGCACTTGAAAACCGTCACGTTGACGCCGCGGTCGCTCTTGTCAGCGATGATTGTGAATACGACAATGTGCCGATGGGTAAAGTTTTCGGACCCGAGGCCATTTCGACAATCCTCAAGCCGATGATTGAAGGCTGTAGCGAAGTTGCCTGGCCAGTTCATCGAGAGGCTGCAACTGGCAACTACGTCTTTAACGAACGCACCGACAAATTCCATATGCCTTTTGGCTGGCTCGAAATACCCGTGACCGGCGTCTGGGAAGTCGTTGACGGCAAGATCACGCTGTGGCGTGACTACTTTGATATGCAGACGTACTTAAAGCAATTACCTAGCGCTTAACTATTTGGCGCCACCTAGGTAACTGGCTTGAATCAGGCTGCGATCCTTGTTGATCTCGGCGGCATCGCCTTCGAGGACCAACTCACCGTGGCTGAGAACGTAAGCGCGGTCGGCAACTTGGAGGGCCATGTGCACATGTTGCTCAACAAGCAGGACTCCTGCCCCTGTCTCAGCGGCAATCTGTCGCAAGATCGGCAATAGGCGTTCCACGATAATTGGGGCCAAACCTAAACTCATTTCGTCCACCATGAGTAGTTTCGGGTTCACCGTCAGGGCACGCGCCATTGCGAGCATCTGTTGCTCTCCGCCTGACAACAATCCAGCGCGTCGGTCAAGAATCGGCTCAAGGGCTGGGAAATAACTGAGCGCTTTCTTCACGTCGGCTGAACCCTTGGCAGCCCCGAGACGCAAATTCTCGGCAACAGTCAATTGATAGAAAAGCGAACGCCCTTCAGGAACATGCGCAAGACCTTCACGAGCAATGAGATGTGGTCGACGGCCCTTAATGGACTTACCGAAAACCTTGATATCGCCGGAGATGATCGGCACCAAGCCCGATGCTGTCAACAAAGTCGTCGTTTTCCCGGCACCGTTAGGACCAAGCAATGCGACTACTTCGCCTTCACTGACCTGCAGGTTCAAACCACGCACAACTGACACGCCGTTATAGCCCGTGTTCAGATTTTCAATCTCTAATAAAACTGACATCAGTGATTTCCCTCTGTCGCGCTACTTCCAAGATAGGCCTCGATGACCTTTGGATCATTTTTAATTTGGCTGGGAGTTCCCTCGGCGATTTTGATACCGAACTCAATCACGTAGATGTAGTCACACACGTCAAGAACGAGTCCCATGTCATGATCAACAAGGAAGATGGTCAGACCCGCATCAATGATTTTGCGAAGTCGACCGCCGAGTTCTTGGGACTCGGCTGTGTCCAGACCAGCCGCTGGCTCATCCATACACACCAAATCGGGGCGACCAGCAAGAGCTCGGGCCGCAGACACCAATTTACGTTGACCTTGACTAATTTCATTTGGATACTTCTTGGCGAGATCGCCAATACCCAGAACTTCAAAAGCAAAATCGGCGCCACTATGGTCGCGCTTACGACCAGGACGAACGAGATCTGTCAAAAAACTTTTCGCTGTTTGACGCTCGGCAGCGACCTGAATATTTTCTTCAATGGTGAGATCATCAAAAAGTTCGAGGGATTGCCATGTTCG
>CAMAYS010000047.1:0-14567 GCA_945862545.1 Bifidobacterium breve
CCTTCTGGGTAGATCATCAAACTCCAGCCATCGTCAATGAGTTCCTTGATCATCTCTGAGGATTTGCGGCCAGTGACCTCGCGATCAATAGGAATCGCATTGAGAGACAATGAGGCCATCATGGCTTTCCAGCGTTTGTCAAAAAAGTAATCAGCCGCCGCAGCAACAACAAGTTTTGAGCGCCAAGGTTCGGGAACTGTGATCGCCATCACTGCGGTGTCGAGGTGACTGTGGTGGTTGGGTGTGAAAATTAATGGTGGGGGAGCATCGAGTCGCTGTAAGTCGCTGAGTCGATCAGTGCCATACACCTTGGGGCTAGTGATGCCTTTGATGACGAGTCGCATGGGTCCGTTGACGATGCCTCGGCGGACAAACTTGGCTGGAGCCTTGCGAGCCCATGAGGTGTCGTAATCCGCTCCGAGTTTTGCTGGCTTGTGGGGAACATCCATTCCCAAAGGCACAGTCGGGGGAAGATATGGAAAACCCTGACGATAGGTGCGTTTGGCGATCGGGTGAGTGATCCGTTCAGCCCATTCGCCAAGGCGCGCGGCTTTAGCTAAATTGCTCGGTTTCCAAGGTGCATCGTCGCGTCGGGCCATCACAGTTCTCTATTCACGAGACATCGGCCACCATCAGCGGTGGCGAATGGAGATGGGTGATAGTAGGTGCGCGACCAACAACGTCGCTGGCGATTTCCAAAGCATCATCCATTGTTGATGCGGGCACGAATCCGAGACGCCGAACAGTCTTAGGGTCGCCACCCACGATGATAATTCTGCTGCAGTGCTGTAGAGCATGGCTTCCCCAATACCACATGTAGAAAGGATGGACTCCGTGATAGGCGTAGGTGGTGCGGTATAGATGCTTGTACCACTCGTCTTCGGCATACTGCTTCTCCCATTTTTGTGACATCACATGTGGGTCAGTGGTATCAGCCAGAACTTGCTCAAAGAAGTCGATATATGACGGATGATGCACGGGATGGAAATCGGGTTGGGTTGGATGAGTCATGATGATCACTCCGCCTTCACGCACCAACGGCATGCCTTTGTACATGTTGAAGTAGTAACCAAGACCCATGCACATCACCAAGATCGGGTTGAGGATCGAGTTCACGTTGTAAGGACTGATGTAGGGGATTCCCATAGTCAAAATGTCGGTCTGACCTTTCACCTCAACGAGTTGTTGCTTATAGACATGTTCCGTCGTGATGCGGTGTACAGCTTCAACGTCACCGGCTTGCACACTTGTCATCTGGTGGGGGGCTTCAATTGAATGAAATATCTTGCGCGCCAGACGTGTCGGCGTGCGCTTCAGTGCCTTGGTTGAAGCGAGATAGGTCATACGGTCAGAGGGTGACCATTCCCATTCGCGTTTGGCGAGGAAACCAAATGGAGAGGGAAATGTGTCGGTGTTCAAAGTTGTTTCAATTTGGAAAACTTTGACACCGCTATCAATCAAAACCTTGCCCATTCGCCAGTTGCTTTTATGCAGTTCACTGCGGTGCTGATCCATGAAACTGCGCGAATGAATCATCGTCTCGGGATTGTGATGATGACGCAAAGACTTATAAGAGGAAAGGCCTGTTGCGGTGCTCTTCCAACCACCGTCCATGGCCACGAGGTTGATGTTGACATAGACAAGTAGATCGCTCTCAGCGGCGCGCTTATTGATTTCAACATCTTCGCCGTGTGGGGTTTGACCGAGGTAGGTCAAATTGTCGGGGTCTTCTGCATCGTGTTGGTACAACGTCCCACGCGGAGCGAAAGCATCGTAGATGCGATCGCCCAGGCAGTGGCGAAGTTCTTCTTCGGTCATACGGCGATGCAGTGCCAAGGCTGAAATGATGTGCACATCGTCAACACCCGCCTCGGCCGCCATGTCGAGTACTGCCTCAATGACGCGCTGACGAATATCGGGGCGTTCCATCTTGGGTAAGGGCAAACTCACATCGTCAAAAGCGATCGTCAGTTTCATTCCAGGGAACAGTTGCTCGGGCAAGGGGTCTTGTTCAATGGGATTGAGAAGGGCATGACGAATTGCACCGTCGACATCCTCAATGGCTGGGAGAGGTTCTGGCGCGTAGATCACGCGACTACGACCAGCAGGCAGTTTTTCTAAGGAAAAGTTTTCGCCTCGCCAAAATAAAATAGGTGGCGTGGACTTATCAACTTCTAAAACAAAACCGGGACGAGGCATTAGTTGGTCTCCTTCTTTGTGCGTTCCGAAGTTGAACGCAAGTCAAATACAATTTTCACGGCACCACGACGTCCAGATGCCGCTGCATGAGCGATGGCATCTTTGTAATCATCAAGGCGATAGGAAGCAGAAACGAGGCGCTCAAGTTGGCACTCAGCAGCAGTTTCAATAGCAAGATCAAAGGTGTGCTTGCGGGTCCCATCGGGCATTGATTCAGTTCCGTAGGTGTAGGCACCAACGAGTGCAGTTTCGCGATGCCACAAACCGGTGAGGTCTAAAGAAACAATGGCTGGCATGCCGAGAAGTACAACGCGACCGCGGGGACGAGTGAACTTCAAACAGTCCATAATGCTGTCTGCACTTCCGACAGCGTCAATGGTTGCATGACATCCACCCGAGAGATAATCGCCGACAACATGACAGCCAGATTCTCGGCGTACTGCACGTGCTAATTCTGCGGAAGGAACGACAACGTCAGCGCCGAGGGAACGCGCTAAGGCTTGCTGATGTGGATAACGAGCACCAACGATGATCCGCACGCCTGGCACGTAGCGCCGCAAGCCAGCGATAGCGCATAATCCCATCGTGCCCGCTCCGAGAACCGCCACGATGGGTGTTTCTCCTCGCTGAAGTGCGATCTGTACGGCGGGCCATGTCGCCAAAGCAGCGTGAATCCCTCCGGCTGCAGGCTCAACAAGAACGGCTTGTTCATCGCTCATTGCGTCAGGAATGCTGTGTAACTGACTTTCGTGGGCAATGAGTTCGCTGGCCCACCCACCACCTGTGGAATGACAAAATCCAGTTTGAATACCGGGCTCGAGATGACCACCGACTAGGTGCGCATAATCATCACCATCTCCTGGGGCGGCACCTTCAAAGGGGAGTGGAAGACCACGACATGCGTGACCGAGTACAGGTTCAAGAACGACACGGCGACCGTCATCGCAATCAGCCACAACTTCGTGACCGGGAACAAAGGGGAAGGAAACCCAATCGTCGAAGTATGTTGATGCGTGGCCTTCAACGAGTGACAAATCGCTACCACAGATACCCGTGAGGCGGGGGGTGATGCGATGCCAGCCCTCTGCATTTGGCAGTTCCGGCGCAGATTCATTGACTAATGAGAGTGGCCCAAATTTGGCAGCCCCAAGAGCACTGATCGGACTGACTAGGCGGGCCACGGCAAACTTGGCGTTGCTTCGAGTGATCTTCAGTGCTTTCATAATCCCGACCGATACGAAGAGCGCTTATTTCGTTCAGAAAAACGTTTCTGTTCGCGTTCAGACATCATGGGACCGAGAGGAAGACGTGGTCGTGGACCTCCAGAAGCCTTTTCCCAATTTTCAACAAGCCAGCCGCGTTTTCGAGCAATCGTTGCTAACCGCGTTTCGGGGTTCACGGCCACTGGAAAGCCGACGGCTTCAAGCATCGGTAAATCACTGCTGGAGTCGGCGTAGGCAATTGATTCCTCAAGGCGCAGACCTTCGCTAGCGCAATAATCGGCCAAAACTTGGGCACGTGTTTCTCCGGTTGGTGGAACTCGTGCAAGTTCACCCGAATATGTGCCGTCGGGTCGCACTGTCATTTCGGCGGCCACAATTTCATCAAATAAGGGACGCAATCCTTCAACAGCAAAACTCATGGCTCCCGTAATCAGAATCGTGCGATGCCCGAGAGCGCGGTGTTCGCGGACTCGACGAAGCCCAGCAGGAAAACTTTTTGTCATGATCAGTTGCGCCAAGAGTTCTTGGGAATCCTCTTCGATCTGTTGCACGGGGGCATCTTCGTAACGCCGGTAAAAGTAGCGCAAGAAGTCGGAACGGTCTTTGCGATCCATGGACAATAAGTTCGGTGCTTCGCGCAGGGTGCGCAATACATAACGTACGCGTTCGGGGGAGTTCAATCTGCGTGTCGCGAGCCACGAGAAACTCTCGACGACATTGCTGGAGATCAAAGTATTCTCGAGATCAAAAGCCGCCACATGCCGACTTGGATCAAGGACTTGCTTGCGCAGTCGTTCACTTCGGTCAAGAGTGCTTTTGCCAGGTGTGGTCTTGACGCGACTGTGCAAGACAATGGATGGAAGGTGAATGGTTGAGATATAGGTCGGCCAATGGACGACTCGCGGATCAAGACAAAATGCCTTTCGATCTTCTTCGCTCATACGCTCGTTGATGGCTAACAAATTGTTGACCGAATAGATTGCTTCACATTCTGTATAAAGACCGTATAACTCAACATATTCAAGGGCTCGTTCAATATCCCCACGGCGATCTTCAAGTTTTGTAGACCATGCCGCCTGTGTTCCGCGCAGGGGCAATGCTCCAAGAAGTTTCTCGCTCTGGGCGATCACCGTTTTCGCGCGGGTGAGTTGTTTTTCAACTTTTCCACGACCGGGGAACTTCCAATCAGGCACGACAATGGGCTGACCTTCTGCATCATAAATCGGATGCTGGGTAAACCAGTCGCGCACATTGTCCACCAAGGTGCGGTATTTGAGAGGGTTCGTTGAACCAGAAGCAACTTGTGTGATGTGTGGTGCTTCATCTGGACCCAGAGCGGCAACTGCCACAATCGCAGCCACGACTAGGTCAACTGGGATGACGTCTACTGTGCCTTCTGGAACACCGGGAAACTGGTCGAGTAATCCTCGAGCGTAGGAAATGATGACTGGTTCGGCCATACGAAATCCGCGGATCCAGCCAGGGGAGGGTTCGGAAAGCGCCGACTCAATGATTGACGGCCGAACAATGCTGACTGGCACATTTCCTTTTGTCTCATGTAGAGCTTGCTCACCGAGAGCTTTGGTGAAGGCATATGCATCTGGCCAACCCACGCTGGCTGCGCGCGTGCGACCGGCTTCAACAAGTTGATCTTTGACCCAACGTTGGCGATTCTGCTCAGTCTTGGCAGCTAATGCGGGGGCCCCTGCGGCTCCTAATTCTGAACGCGCCTGTGAGCGAAAGTTCGCAAGTTGTGCGGGGGCACGACTTGCTGCTTCAGCATCGCCGCGCAAACGTCGCGCCGCGATGACTTCAGTTTTCCAATTCAGTCCAATATCGAATGGTCCAGCACTGACAAGTTCCTCAGGTGCTGTGCCACGTCGGTTACCAGCCACATAACAAGTACTGACAGCCACTAAATGAGGCATCGTCCCATCGGCTTTTGGCCCAATGGAATTGAGTAATTCAGCAATGCGCATCGGCCCCAGCAAGTTGACTTCCACCGCACTATCAAGCGGGGAATCAAAAGAGACGCTCGCCGCAGAGTGGATGACGATGTCACATGATGCAAATATTTGCGCATCACTTGGTGAGAGTCCGAGTCCATCGGTACTGACATCTCCAGCCACGACAGAAATTCGACCCATGATGCTGGCATCAAAATCTGCTCCGAGTTTTTTTCGCAGTCGATCGAAGGCATCATTTTTCAGAATCTCGCGCCGAACTCGCTCGGCGGCGGGTGTGCGGCGGCCATCACGAACCAGTAACACCAACTCGCACTCAGGCACGCTGAACAGCAAACGCTCAACTAGGGCAGTGCCAACAAAGCCAGTTGCCCCAGTGATTGCGATGCGCTTGCCCCGAAGATTTTCTAAAATCACAGGTCATTTTTATCACGGTTCTCTACCAAATGGTAGGCAATCTCGCAAAAAGGTCTCTGAGGCTGGTAGGAATGGGTAATGGCTCGTCACTCACTCGCCCCCAATCGCCGTAGTGATACCCGCGAACGGATTCTCGAAAGTGCGACGATTCTCTTTGGTACCAGGGGGTTTGACTCTGTCAGCCTGGATCAGATTGCTACTGAGGTGGGTATCGCCAAACAATCTTTGCTGTATTGGTTTGCCTCCAAAGACGATCTCATTCAGGCTGTTTTGGTCAATATGGCCGCCGAATTGACCGTCGTCGTTGAGGCTGCCATTCGTTCTGCACCCAATATGCCGTTGGATCGTCTCGAAGCGGTGATCCACGCGGTTTTTCGTCCGGCCGTACGACGTCCTGCCTTATTGGGTTTACTCCGCGAATTAAGTCGTTTGCCCACGGGTGCAGCCGAACACCTGACTGAGATTCTCAATCCACTGGTGACTCGTGCTGGCACGTGGCTGCGAACTGAAATGCAAGCTGGTCGGCTGCGTCAGGGGGATCCATCACTGGTTATCGCTTTGGTGTACGCCACGGTCGCAGGCATTGCGACTGAACCCGAGGCCTTGCGTGTTGTCGGGTGGAGCCAAGATGTCATTGGTCTGCGAAAACTGCGCAACGAGTTGACCTCATTTTTGCGGGCCGCACTGGCGCCGTAGTGACATCTCAGTGGGCAGTATTTCGTCGCCGACGGGCGTGACGCTGTTGAGCCAGTTCAACGAGGCGGTCAATCAGTTCGGGGTAACTCAGCCCCGAAGCTAACCATAATTTCGGGTACATCGAGATCGGCGTAAAGCCAGGCATGGTATTGATCTCATTGCACAGAAAGCCACGACCATTTTCTTCATAGAAAAAATCGACTCGTGCTAAACCCTCGCCGCGCAGCGCTTGGAAAACTTTCACTGCCAGTTGGCGCACTTCATTCGCAGCAGCATCACTCAACGGCGCAGGTACTAACAGTTGAGCACTATCTCCAAGGTATTTATCTTCGTAATCATAAAACTCATGTGCCGGAACAATTTCCCCCGCAACGCTGGCTTCGGGTTCAAGACTGCCAAGTACAGCGACTTCAATCTCACGTCCCGTGATGGCCTCTTCAAAGACGATCCATTCGTCGTAAGTAAGTGCCTGCTTCGTTGCTGCTATGACCTCGTCAACATTATGTGCCTTGCAGACGCCAACTGAAGAACCCATATTGGCGGGCTTGATGAATAGCGGCAGCCCAAGTTCGTTGACAATATCGCTCAGAGTTTCGGGGTTGATTTCTGATTCTCGAAGAGCGTGGTATCGCGGTTGGGCGATCCCGTGACGTGCCAGCACATCTTTGGAGAGCGCTTTGTCCATGCCGATTGATGAGCCCAAAACTCCGGCTCCGACATAGGCCACGTCAAGTAATTCCAGCAGGCCTTGAATGGTTCCATCTTCACCCATGGGTCCGTGTAGCAGAGGCATCACCACAGTGTTTGCGCTTCCCGTAGCGGAGCTCAGCGCCAGGGATGCATCAACTACAGGTCCACTGGCTTGCAATCGGTCAGGTACGGCATCTGAGCCACGATCCAAAGCAGCCATTGCTGATTCAGCAAGGTGCCATTGGCCATGTACGTCGATGCCGAGGGCTGTGACGGTATAACGCCGAACATCAATGGCTTTCATCACATGGGCGGCTGTCGAACAGCTGACATCATGTTCAGCGGACTGTCCACCAAAGATGATCACGAGGTTCGTTCGCTGGGTGTCGCTCATCGCCATCTGATCCACATCTTGACGCTAGTACCCGTGAACAGGTCAATGGGTTCATCGTGGGGAGGGCTATGGCGAATCGGTATCTTGCGTGGCGGGCCTAAGCACTACGCTGGCAAAGGTATGGCCCGTTCAAATTCTTATCAAGCCGATCCTAAATTTCTGACATTCCACGCATTGCGTATTAAGGGATTCGCCAAAACTGAGACCTTGGCCGAGATGGTGGCTCTCGAGGTCAGTGAAGTGGATTCTCATCTGCGAGAACTTGCTGCTGAGGAGTTAGTCATGTTTCGTGAGGCTCGTTCATTGTGGCAACTCACACCTGCGGGTCGAACTGCTCATCGACCAGCCTTGGATCTTGACATTGCAGGTCTTGACTTAGAGCCTTTGAAAGTTCACTATCACCAATTTTTAGAGATCAATGATTCTTTCAAACATCTCTGTGGAGATTGGCAGTTGCGCGATGGTGCTCCTAACGATCACAGTGACGCTGCCTATGACCAATCGGTCATCAAACGCTTGACGGCATTGCATGCATCGGCAGCGCCAGTGCTTCAAGCTATGACGCTGATTTTGCCGCGTCTGTCCAATTACGGACCTCGTCTTGAATCAACCTGCGCATTGGTTGAAGGTGGAGCAAACAATATGTTTACGGGAGTGATGTGTGGGTCGTTCCACGATGTGTGGATGGAACTTCATGAAGACTTGATCCTCACTCAAGGAATTGATCGCGCTAAGGAGGGGAGTTTCTGATGGCTCGTTTTGGAAATGTTCTCACCGCAATGGTGACACCTTTTGATGCCAGTGGGGCGCTCGACCTTGATGGTGCTCAACGTTTGGCAAAATGGTTGCAAGCCAACGGCAACGATGGACTCGTTATAGCTGGAACAACTGGCGAGGCTCCCGTGTTGACTGACAATGAGCGATTGAGTTTGTTTGCAGCAGTGGCCGAAGCAGTGACCATTCCTGTGATTGCGGGTACGGGAACCAACGACACCTTGCACTCGATTCACATGACGAAAGAGGCCAGTAAGTTGGGCGTGGCGGGGCTATTAGTTGTTGCGCCGTATTACAACCGCCCTCCGCAATCGGGTATTGAGGCTCATATTCGCGCCGTGGCCGCCGCTTCTGATCTGCCAATCATCGTCTACGACATTCCTGTTCGGACAGGGCGAAAAATCAGTACCTCAACTTTGTTGAAGTTGGCTCATGATGTCCCAACGGTCGTGGCTTTGAAAGACGCAGCCGGAAATCCTGCTGAAACTGCCAATGTCATCGCTGCAGCCCCATCTGGCTTTGAGGTATATAGCGGTGATGATGGGCTGACGTTGCCATTGCTGGCTGTCGGTGCAGTTGGAGTGATCGGCGTGGCCACACATTGGTCGGCGATTGATCATCAGCAGATGTTTAGTTGTTGGCAAGATGGAGACACCGTCGGCGCTATGGCCATCAATCAACGTCTGCTGGAAAGTTTTGCCTACGAAACTGGAGACGAATCACCTAACCCAATCCCCAGCAAAGTGATGATGAATTTGCTCGGTATTCCAGTAGGCGAGTGTCGTTTACCGATGGGTCCACCTGCTGATTTCGTCGTCGAGAAGGCCAAAGTAGTTCTCGCCAATCTTCAGGCTTCTCGTTTGCGGGCCTCCTGATGGCAGCGCCAGTCCGGATTGCCTTTCTTGGCGGTCTCGGCGAGATCGGTCGCAACTGCATGGTCATCGAACAAGATGACAAGTTGTTGCTCATCGATTGTGGGTTGATGTTTCCTGATGCCGATATGCATGGCATTGATCTAGTTCTTCCAGACTTCACCTGGCTCCGGGAAAATGCTGATCGGGTCGTGGCCTGTGTGGCGACTCATGGGCATGAAGATCATGTCGGCGGGTTGCAGTATCTATTGCGCGATCTCAGTTTTCCGGTCTATGGCTCTGATGTCACTTTGGGTTTAGCACGCAACCGCATTGAAGAAGCGGGACTGCTCGGTCGCACTGAACTCATAGTTGTGCGCGACGGTGAACGAAGAATGATTGGCCCATTTGATGTTGAGTTCATTCCTGTCACACACTCTGTGCCGCATGCTTTTGCTGTTGCAGTTCATACTCCCCAAGGAGTGCTCTTGCACTCTGGTGACTTCAAATTGGATCTCACTCCAGTCGACGGTCGCCGCACCGATTTAGCGCGTATTGGTGCTATCGCCTCAACAGAGGGAATTCGTTTGCTGTTATGCGATTCGACGAACGCCGAAGAACATGGGCATGCTCCCAGCGAAACATCAATCAGTGGTGTTCTGCGGGCTTTGTTTCATGAGCACCGTGACCGCCGAATTATTACTGCCAGTTTTGCAAGTCACATTCACCGAATTCAACAGATCATTGATGCCGCTGTTGAAACTGGGCGCAAGGTGGCCACGATGGGCCGCTCAATGCAGAAAAATGTGCGTATGGCTCGTGATCTGGGAGTTCTTCATGTTCCAGATGACACGTTGATTGATATTGAACAAGCTGATGATTACCCACCACATAAAATGTGCATTATCTCCACCGGTAGTCAGGGAGAACCCATGTCGGCTCTGTCGTTGATGGCGCGTGGTGATAGCAAATGGCTAAAAGTCACTGAACGTGATGCAGTTATTTTGTCCAGCGATGCGATTCCAGGCAATGAGACCAATGTGACGCGAGTGATTGATGGCTTGCTGCGTGCTGGCGCTGAAGTGGTGCACTCCGGTATCGCCGATGTGCACGCCACGGGACATGCCCAAGCCGACGAACTCAAAACGTATCTTTCAATAGTGAAGCCAGAATGGTTCGTGCCAGTGCATGGCGAATATCGGCATCTCGTGGCTCATGCAAAGTTGGGCATCATCATGGGAGTTGCGAAATCCAATGTGTTGCTCTGCGAAGATGGAGATGTCCTTGAACTCTCTGATGAAGGACTCGCACCAGTAGCGCGAATCCCAGCTGGTTATTTGTATGTTGATGGCATCATCGGTGACGTTGGACAGGGCGTGTTGCGCGACCGAAAAGTTCTTGCTGAAGAAGGTGTTGTTGTCGTCATTGTGACTGTCGATGTTGCCTCTGGGAAAGTTCTCACGGGCCCTGAGATCATCACTCGCGGTTGGGTCTACGCCCCAGAGGCTGAAGATTTACTTGATGAAGCCTGCGAAGTCGTGGCTGCTGCCGTTGAAAAAGCTTTGGCAGAAGGCGTGCGTAGCCCTGAAGCTTTGGAGAAAGACGTACGCCGTGCTGCCGGTCGTTTTGTGAATGAGCGAACCAAGCGCCGGCCGATGATTGTCCCCGTGGTCATGGAGGCCTAGGTGGCCCAAAAGAAATTGTTTCCGAAATACCTTGTCGGATGTTTAATCATTGTGTTGTCGGCTTGCGGAAGCGAGCAACCAGCTGTCAAAGACTCAAGTCTGCGGCTTGATCTCATAGAGCAAGCAATGGATGCCGTTGATGCAGAGGTTGGTGACGATCAGGCTTATTTTGAAATCAATGTCACTGAATCGGTCGTCAACCTTTTTCTTGCCAGTGATCTTGATGGTCAACCAAATCCTGACGGATTACCCGATGCCATGGCGCAATATGTTTTTACACCGCAAGACGGTCTTGAGGATGTAGCTCTGCCACTGGCTGCCAACGGACCGACCTTCACGCGCTCCGCTGTGAGTTTTTCAGTAGAAAAAGTATTGCTGAAAGTCATCAGTGCATTGCCTAACTCAAGGGCGACAATGTTCGTTATTGCCGGAGTGGGTACAGCGTCGGGCTCCACGGGAGTCGCTGACTATCGAGTGCGCATGAACTCATCGCAAGGTGGTGAAATGTCCGTGCTTGTGACGAAAGATGGTGAGATCATCGGCACGGATGCTTCTTAGCCGATTATTGCCCTAAAAACAGTGTGCCTAACTGGGGGTATGACCGAACGCATGCGCGCCCCGTTGCTAGCGTTAAGTTGATGAGTGCGAAAAAACCAACGAAGAAGAAGACTCCCTCGCGCTCCAATTCTGCTGGTCGTGGGGATCAAGCGAAGGCTTCGCAGACTGGCGAAGTTCGTCGGGCGATCAATGGGCGCGAAAGTGAGTTTGTGGCGATTGCGTTTATCGTCCTGGGCGTCATTGTTGGCTTAGCGGTCTATGCCCGACTCGCTGGTCCGGTTGGGCGCGGGGCGGATACGGCTCTTGGTTGTCTGCTGGGACTTGGTCGATATAGCTTGCCGTTGGTATTCATTGCTATCGGCGTGGCGCAACTGCGCGGAGACGAAGCGCCGAATCGAGTGAAGTTGGCTCTTGGGTGGGGTGGAGTTGTGCTATCAGCTCTCGGAATTTTGCATGTTTTTAAGGGCCCAGATGCCTTCACGGGTGTGGATGCTCTTGGCGGCGCAGGGGGATGGTTGGGAGCGATTCTTGGCCAGGTACTGCAAGTGACCATTGGAGATATTGCTGCGGTTCTGGTTTTGACGGCATTGGCTCTCGGTTGCAGTTTGTTGATTTCAAGTCTCAGTCTGAAAGATGCAGCCAGTGCTGTTGGTGGCTTTTTCTCCACGATTGTGAGTGGCGCTCGAGCAAGCGCACGATCGCTCACTGAGAGTCTCGGCACAATCTCTGAAGATGAAGATGATGCCGATGATGAAGCAGATGACGGTGAAGCGGATGCCGATGAAGAAGAGACTGCCGGTGAATACGACGAACTAGAGGTTCAGCCACTTGACCATGAGGAGCCCGAAGTTGAGCCAGAACCCGTCGAGGTTTTTGTCCCAGCTGTAAAGACACCGCGACCTCCAGCCGAAGTAGATGTTCCTCACACTCAAGGGCAGTTCGACACACCGCCAATAAGTGCTCGTGAGTGGAAGTTGCCGCCACTTTCCTATTTGACGCGCAGCGGGAAGCAAGCCATTGATCAAAGCGAAGTTAGTCAACGCGGTCAGGACCTTGAAGCAGCGTTGTTGTCTCATGGCGTTACGGTCACTCTTGTTGACCAAACCGTGGGTCCGACTGTGACTCGTTATGAACTTGAACTCGGTCCCGGCGTCAAGGTGGCGCGTGTGACTTCATTGCAAAAAGATATTGCCTATGCAATGGCGGCTACCGATGTACGGATATTGGCACCGATTCCTGGCAAGTCGGCTATCGGTATTGAGGTACCAAATAAGACTCGTCAACTCGTGGCCTTAGGTGACCTCATGGCTTCGGCTGAATCAAAAGTGGCGAGTCATCCCCTTGACGTGGCGATCGGCAAAGATATTGCGGGCCGTTCTGTGTTCTTGAATTTGGCAACAACACCTCACCTGTTAATCGCTGGGGCCACGGGTGCAGGCAAGTCAAGCGGCATCAACTGCATCATTACTTCAATCTTGATGCGTTCAACACCCGATCAAGTCAAATTGATCTTGATTGACCCTAAACAAGTGGAGATGGGTCAATATGCGCGGCTCCCACATTTGCTCACCCAGCCCGTGACGAATCCCAAGAAAGCCGCTAATGCCTTGCAATGGGCGGTGCGTGAAATGGAGAAGCGTTACGACCTTCTCTTTGAGATGGGCTATCGCGACATCACTGGCTACAACGCAGCCTTTAATCGCGGTGAAATTAAGGCCGCTGCTGGGTCTGAACGCGAATATGAGCACATGCACTACATCGTGGTTGTGGTTGACGAGTTAAATGACTTGATGATGGTGGCTGCCCGCGATGTTGAAGAGAGCATCACGCGCATTGCGCAAAAAGCTCGCGCCGTTGGCATTCACTTAATTGTTGCGACGCAGCGTCCTTCGGTCAACGTGATCACTGGAGTGATTAAAGCCAACGTTCCTGCCCGAGCCGCTTTCGCCGTGTCTTCACAGATGGACAGTCGAGTGATTCTGGATCAGATTGGTGCCGAAAAACTAGTCGGCAAGGGAGACATGCTGCTTCTGCCGGGTAACTCTTCGGTGGCTCAACGTATTCAAGGTTGCTGGGTCGAAGAAGAAGAAGTCCGTAAGGTCGTTGCCTTTTGGCGGCAACAGGCCCCAACAGTTCAATATGTCAGTGGTGTGGAAGGCGATGAACCGGCCGCAGGTAGCCCCGCTGGGCAAGCCATCACCGAGAGTTATGGCAATGACGATAGTGATGAGGCATTACTGAAGCGAGCCATGGAACTGGTCGTACGTAGCCAAATGGGATCCACGTCAATGCTTCAACGCAAATTAGGAGTGGGTTTTGCACGCGCTGGTCGCCTGATTGATCTGCTGGAGCAACAAGGCATTGTCGGACCGAGTGTGGGCAGCAAGGCGCGGGAAGTTCTGATGACGGTTGAGGAGTTTGAGGCGCTCTAGTCCTCGACATATCTTCTAAAAGTTCTGTGGATTAGGATCTCCTGTGGGTGGACCATGAGGTTTCGCCGAGGGGAGATGTGTCGTGGAACTTATTGAAGTCACAAATGGTTTGAGGTTTCCAGAAGGTCCGATTGCGATGCGCGATGGCAGCGTTATCTTGGTGGAAATGTTTGGACCGCGCATTACGCGTGTCCGTCCTGACGGATCCAAAGAAACAATCGCCGAGATGATTGGCGGACCGAATGGCGCCGCTATTGGTCCCGATGGATTTCTGTACGTGTGTAATAACGGCGGTTGCTTTACAGAACTTGACTTTGGCGGACTGAGTTTTCCTGGCCCTTTTGATCAAGCAAATTACAGTGGTGGTCGCATTCAGCGCGTCAATATCGCTACTGGCGAAGTGACTGATCTGTATACCGAGTGTGACGGTCGGGCATTGCGCGCTCCCAACGATTTGGTTTTTGATACTTCTGGTGGTTTCTATTTCACCGATCACGGCATTCGTGATCTCACGGCGCGGACTGCGGACTTGACTGCCATCTACTATGCGTCTGTAGACGGTTCTTCAATTCGCGAAATTGATTTCCCAGTTGAAGGACCGAACGGCATTGGTCTTTCTCCCGATGGAACGACGGTCTATTGGGCCGAGACACACACTGGTCGCGTCTTTCGTCGCAACATCAC
>CAMAYS010000048.1:0-14566 GCA_945862545.1 Bifidobacterium breve
TTTTCGCGAATGTAATGTCGTGGCTCTTCGAAAGCGGGCATAGCGCCGGTCCATGTTGCGTCAAGGGTGATGCCCCATTCGTTATCAGTACAACGCACACGCAGTTTCTTGAGTGGCTCAATCACTTCAATACTGAGCGGTCCGACCCCAGGGTTCATCCGATCAGCAGCATCAAGAGAACCCGACGCCCGTACCACACGATGCTGGCCCTCATGGAACACCAAAAGATAAGCGTCAATAACTCCTAAGTTTGGATACACGCCCAAACCACAGACGAACATCACCGTTCCGTCGTGATTGAATCCGTTGAAGTAGTAGCGATCATAAAAATTGCGATCGCTCGTTGCGACATGACGCATTGGCTCTGAAGTCTGATGGATGGGGAAGTCATCTAAATTTGACAACATTGTTCTCTCCTATGGTTACTAGTGACGGGGGGTTAATTAGATAGTGGTGACAAACGGAGCAACCTCAGCGGCGAAGGCCGCGATTTGGTCACATAGTTCCTGACAGCTTTGGGCTTTGAATCGAACCTGCAATTGATTGACCCCACTGGCGGTACCAGCGAGAATTCTCTCGGCGATTGATTGCGCTGAACCAGTCAGCGTCCCCTCACCAACATCGAATGTCGGCTTACCGATATACAAGAAGGGGGTGATGTGGCCAATCATGAAATTTTCCACATGGCGTCCGATACGAGCCCATTCATCGCTGAGGATGTGGATCATGCCCGCATCTGATGGGCCCTGGGGTAACCATCCATCACCCAGTCGCGCAGCGCGCTTGATTGCTGCTGGGCTAGATCCTGCAACCCAGATCGGAGGACGAGGTGACTGAGTGGGAAGCGGACGAGCACCAAAGCCATTCACAAATTCATTCTCGAGCAGCATTGCCAATTCAGGTATTCCGGAATCTAGAGCTTTCCCACGATTATGAAAATCGATACCAAGAAGTTCAAACTCAGCTTGAGCATGACCAGCACCAATACCAATGAACGCACGACCATCGCTGAGATGATCAAGAGTGGCGAACTGCTTGGCTGCAATACGTGGATTGCGATAGGGCAATACATAAACATGAGAGAGCAGGCCCACTCTGCTGGTCATTCCTGCGATCCAACTCAAGGTGGCAATCGGGTCAGCCCAATGAGTGCCCATTCCCCCTGCCACCGATTCGGGGAGAGCCACATGATCGCAAACCCCAACGTAGGCAAATCCACTCTCATCACACGCTTTGACCAACATCGCGAGTTCGTGCGGTCCAGCCGTTCGCTCCCAATCGGCGACGAAATAGGCGCTCTGCGCCTGCACTGGCAACTGCATTCCGTAAATCCGATGTCCCTGTGGAACCGTGAACATCTCGCTATTCATCTATCCCACAATAGGTGAGGACGGCTACCGGAGTTAAACCCGTCGGTCCACCAAACGCTCAACAAGACCGATCAACTGAGTGATGACAACTGCCACGAGAACTGAAGTGGTGGCAACGGTCCAAATCATTCCATAATCCAATTTGCCACGAGATTCGTTGAGCAGATTTCCGAGTCCATTGCCAGTTGCTAAATATTCGGCGATCATGACTCCGAGCAATGCTCTCGGTGCAGCAAGTCGAGCTGCTGTCACCAAAGCCGGCACAGCACCTGGCAGACCGACGAAGCGCAGGGTTTTTAATCGTCCGCCACCGCTCACACGTACGACATCAATCGCTGCTGGGGAGGTGCTTGCCAGAGCTTGAGTGATGGTCACAAATGATGGGAAGAATGTGACTGAGATACACACCACTACTGTGGCTAAAAAATCTCGGCCGAAGATCAAGACAATCAACGGTGTCAATGCGGGTAGTGGCATAGTCTGAGAAATAAGAGCGAACGGCAATACTGTTCGTCCAAGAGTTGGTCGCAGACTGAGCACCACGGCAAGCAACAGCGCTGCGAACAACCCACAGAGCAAACCGATAAATGCCACAGGCAAGGTTTCGCTGTAAGCGTCAAATAAACGTGTTCGAGAAGCCGCCGCACGCGCGCCCACCGTGAGATAGCGAAAAACTGCGAGCGGAGATTTCGCCACGATGGGCGACATATCCAAGATTTTAAGAACACCTGCCCACACGCCGAGAACGACGCTCACCGATACCCCCACGCCAAGAAGGCGTTTCCACCACGGACCCGAATTCGTTGAGGGGGCGATTGTTGTTTGTACGGTGGCCGATAAAGAAGTACGCGTCAGTCGGTTACCTAAGAACGCAAACAACATATATGCCGAAGCAGCCACCGCCGTAGCTGCAAGACCGATACTCCACAAACGAGATGGATTGGCTTGCCCCAATGAACCGAGCAGATACGAACCGAGCCCCCAACGCGTACCACCACCAAATTCAACGAGCAAAGTTCCGAGCAATGCCGCAGGTGCAGTCACCCGAAAGGCGCTGACGATATGTGGCAGTGCGCTCCGCAGACGGACCCATCGTAAGACATCGTTACTCGTACCACCTGCCACCATCACCACATCAACCAGCCGAGGATCAATATTGCGCATGCCATTCAGGGTGGCCACATACGTGGGGAAATAACTCGCCATCGCCGCCAGCACGATACGCGGAATCGTTCCACTAAAGGCCAGTAACAAGACTGGGACAATGGCGATCAGAGGGACTGCAAACATTGTCACGCCGATACCGCGTAACAATGTTTCTGCAAAGCGAAACCGTGCACACAGAGCGCCAGAAAAAATCGCGATGATATTTCCGATGATGAATCCTGTACCCGCAGATTTCAGTGTCACAGAGAGATGCGGTGGATAATCACTGCGATCCTGCCAAAATTGCCTAAGTATTTGAGAAGGTGCCGGCAGTGCGCCACGAGCGATCAACTCAAACTGACCAAGGAATTCCCAGACAACTAAAACTGCAATGACGACCAAGGCGCCACGACCATAACGCCGCACATTATTCATTGTTGCTGTCGCTTCTCAGTGCCCGCCACCAGAGAACAACAACTCTGATAAATGGTCAGACAGAGCGTGGAACTCTGGGGTGCGGAGGATCGCTGGGTCACGAGGACGAGTGAAGGGAACTTCAACGACCTCAACAATGCGACCTGGACGCGCCGACATCACTGCCACCTTGTCGGCCAAAAATATTGCTTCCTCAATGGCATGCGTGACCAAGATGGTGGTCGGGCGCCGAGCCAACCAAATGCGTTGGAGTTCTAAGTTCATGGTGCGACGTAAAATTTCATCAAGGGCGCCAAAGGGTTCGTCAAGCAGCAAGACGTCAGGCTCTGTCACCAGTGCTCGAGCGATCGCAGCACGTTGGCGCATACCTCCCGATAATTGACCAGGCAAAGCATGTTCGAAACCATCGAGGCCCACCAAGGCGATGAGTTCCTTAATCGCTGACTCGTGGTCTTTGACCGATTTTCCCATCACCTGCAAAGGCAGAGTGATATTTTTCCACACCGAGCGCCACGGCAGAAGGGCCGGATCTTGAAAAGCGACACCCAAACGGCCCGCTAAGCGCATCTCTTCTGGAGATTTATCACCGATCAGCAGGGAACCGCCGTCGGGTTGCTCCAGACCTGCTAGCAATCGCAACAAAGTTGACTTACCGCAACCTGAGGGACCAATCAAAGCCACCAGTGAGCCCACGGGAACATCAAGGGAGACCTTGTCCAGTGCTCGTACAACATCATCTTTCAGCGCGAAGGTGCGCTCCACGTCATTGACGCGAAGCGCACCGCCGGCCACTTCTTGTGTATTCAACAGCCCTAGATTTCCTCGAGGAGAGTGGTGTCGAACATGTCTCGGGTTCCCTTAACGCCGATTTCAGCAAGCGCCGCCAAGTTGGCCTCGATTGATTCTTCGGACATCGAGAAAATACCGCTGTCGGACTGCATCATGGACTTCTGTGCCTCGTTGAAGAACAACTCGTTCTCGATCGTGCGACCAGTTCCCTTGAAGTAGGTCTCAGCGAACTCAGGTGGGTACTTAGCCGTGTCCTTGAAGTTCTCGTCCCAGCCCTTGCGGCTCGCCCGCAACCACTTGACGATTTCTGCACGATTGTTCTTCAAGGCATCCTTGGTGACGACCACGGTGTCGTTGAAAATCGTGAACCCGAAGTCGTACAGCAAGAACGATGTCGCTTCTTCGCCAGCCTGCTGGATACTGAACGGCACATTGGTTGCGAAGTCGATGGAAGCATCAATCTCGCCCATAACGAGTGGCGTTGGGTCGTAGGCGTAAGGCACGATATTCACATCAGCCTTGTCGATGCCGCTCAACTTGAGCATGGCCTCGACGGAGAGGGTGTTCGACGCTGGCACGGCCAAGGTCTTGCCCACTAAATCGGCTGGGGAATTGATCGGATTCTTCTTCAAGCTGATGACACCGATGGGGTTCTTTTGGTACTGTGCCCCAATGATCACGAATGGTGCGCCGTCATTGACGATGGCGTTGATCGTGCTATCTGGTGTGGTGAGAGCCAATGGTGCTTTGCCAGAAAGTAGCGAACTCTCAGGAATCACATCTGGGCCACCGGACAGGTAATCGAGTTCAATACCTTCCTCTGCGTAGTAGCCGTTGGTCATAGCGATGAAATAACCCATAAATTCGGCGTCATTCACCCAAGCAGCTTGCATGGAGAATTTGGTTGCGGTGCCGTCGCCGCCTGATTTGGCATCATCGCTTCCGCAAGCGGCGAGGAAAGCAGGCAAGCCTGCCAAACCAACGCCGGCTGCAGATGCACGAATCAGCATCTGTCGTCGTGAAATAGGATTCATTTTTGACCTTTCATGTCGTTGTTGTTGGTTGGTGAATTACTAACTATTGCAGAGCTCATAACGGTCCCAAGTTTTGGATATCTCGCAACTCGGCAACGATGCTAAGTCCAGCGAACTCGGTACCCGGAACCATTTCCCAGAAGACACGTCCACGCTGACGAGAACTCTGATCTATATGTATTTTTTGGGTCGGTGTAATGACCCAATCGACAACAACATCATGCCTCTCTGCGGGCATGACTTCGTTAACGAACTGGCAGTCGTGCACCACATCGGCGACAACTGATGAACTGTCGGTGAGACCAAGTTCGCTAAGAATGGCCCACTCAAAATCAAAATATCCGTGACCTTTACCGAAACGCACGCCGTTTTTACTGACCGCGCTCCCACCTGTCACTAACAAGGAAAACTTTTCTGTCTCCTGAAGTTGGCGCAACGAAAGTTGTTCGGCATAACGATCAAAGCCGTCAAGAGTTGCCGCATAACGATGATCGCTGACGGGGATCATCGCCGGGTCCAAGCGATAAAAACCACGCACAATGCCGTAGGTGGTCATCACAAATGGGATGCCGCGTTGTATCAATTTGTAGCGAAGGTCTTCAAGGCAATTATCGGGGGTCACAAATATCTGTCGCCGACCGCGATCAGTGATGGCTGCTAATTCGAGGAGTTGATCCGAACACTTTTCACTGCCATCAAAGTCACAAATAAAACTTGAAAAATCCCAGTGGAATCGCGAGTCGGGTCGTGCCACTTTGGCTAATTCGGCCCATATTTGCTCGCGATATTGCTCGGTGGTCAAGGCCATACTCATTGCACTCTCCGTAACTGTGGCGCAGAGATTTCACGGGCGACCCGAACATCAATTTCTTGCGTATTGGTACAGATCATCCCCAAAAGGCAATCTGGTTCGGCTTCAACCATTTCGTCGACTACTTGGCAGTCATGCACAATGGCGATGACAGGCGTTGATGGATCAACCACGCCAAGTTCACGCATCATCATCCATTCAAGAGCGAGATACCTCTGTCCACCACCAATGTGGCGGCCATCAAGAGTGACAGCTGTGGCGCCGGTAATCACAAGGTCTATTTTCCCCACTTTGCGAAGATCGCCTGGCCCCAAGCGACTCCCGAACTTCTCCATACCGTCAAGAGTCGCCGCCAATTGTTTATCGCTCGCTGCCAACTTGGATCCATCTAAGAAAATAAAACCGCGACTGAGACCGTAAGTCGGGACCAAAATTTTCTTGCCAGCGATAAGAGCGGCCAAGCGTAATTGCTCAATGCTGTTATCGGGGGCGCAAAAAATGACTTTTGCTTGCGCCCATTCTGATCGCTTGGCGACTCGCTTGTGGGCTGCTGTGGAACCAGCGAAGTCAGGGACAAAGTTACGCAGGTCCATATCAAAACGCGAATCTGGCTTGGCAACTTCACTCAGACGTTGCCAAACAACACGCCGGACTCGCTCTTCTTGGATCACGAAAGTTCCGCGGCCTTGTTCGGCACTTAGCAAACCATCGCGTACTAAATCTTCGATCGCTCGACGCAAGGTGCCACGACTGACTCCAAAGAGATCCATCAGATTAGGTTCGGTTGGTAGCGGCGTTGAATCTGAAAGAGTCCGCTCTAAAACGAGTTGGGTCAGCGAGTCACGGACCTGCTCATATAACGGAGCGTCAGAGAGAACATCAACCCCGAAGTCCGCAACGGCATTGCCTTTTTTGACCATGGACGAACTATAGACATAATTCGTCTAGACGAATGTTTCAGAAGCGTGACGATTCGGTGTTTAGGCAAAAAGTAAAATTCCGCCTTGGTGAAACTGGTGGCGGTTTATGCCCTGTTTCGGGGATAAACCGCCACCAGTTTCACCAAGCTAGAGGGCGACCGGGACCTGTTTCCACTGATTGACATCAATCAGGCCGAGGTCGGTGATCCGCAGATCAGGGATCACCGAAAGCCCCAAAAATGACAGCAGCATGAATGGGGCATCGATAGCAATCCCGAAATCACGCGCCGTCTGCTCCATATTTTCAATCTGATCAGCCACCGAATCAAGGGGCAGGTCGCTCATCAATCCCGCTATCGGCAACGGAACCTCAGCCAAAATCCTGCCCTCGTGCACGAGCACTTGTCCCCCACCAATTTCAGCCAGTCGCGCTACCGCCACCGCCATATCCTCTGGTCCACTGGCGTCACGCGCTCCGATGACCATGACATTATGAGCGTCATGACACACGGTCGAAGCGATAGCCCCACGGGTGAGTCCAAAATTGGCTACATAGCCCAAGCCGATCCGACCCGTCTTTTTGTGGCGTTCAAGCACGGCGATGCGCGCAATGTCATGACTGGGATCTCTGACATCAAGTTCAAGGTAAGTCGTGCGCACCGTACCTTGAGTCACGCCGATCACGCGCGCCATTCCATTGGCCGGCTCTTCAACAGTAAGTTCGTACGCACTTGGATTGTGATGCAGATGGACTCGATTACGCAACGAATCTGGCGCAGGAGTCGCTGGCACTACCCCTGGGATGATCGCTCCATTGCGCGCTACCAGTCGTCCCGCTTGATAAACGACTGCAGGTCGGTAATCAGCAAGCGTGTCAAACACCAAAATATCCGCTTGATAGCCCGGTCCTAATTGACCAAGGTGGAAAAAGTTGTGGAATTGCGCCGGCAAGAAAGTAGCCATGATCAAGGCGTCAATCTCGTTACATCCAGCGGCAACTGCCAGACGCACACAATGGTTGATGTGACCGATCGTGCGAATTTGATGTGGTTCACGGTCGTCGGTACACATTGCTGTTCGCGTCGGACCATTGGTCAGCACCGTCGGCAACAACTCTTCAAGGTCTTTGCAGGCTGAGCCATAACGCAAAAACACCCACATCCCTTTTTGACGCTTCTCGTGAGCTTCATCAAGAGCGAAGCATTCGTGATCGGACTCAACTCCCGCTGCCAAATAAGCGTCCAACTGCGAACCGCGCAAACCAGGAGCGTGACCGTCGACGCTACGCCAACCAGCAGCCGCGATAATTTCGCGAAAGGTTGGGTCACCGCTGATGACTGCTGGATAATTCATTACTTCACCAATTCCGATGGCATTGAATTCGGTGATCAAATGTCGGATGTCCGCTGGAGAAAAAGCAGCGCCTGGACTTTCAAAACTTGAAGCGGGAACGCAACTTGATGCAGCCAAGCCAAAAGTAAAAGGCATTTTTTCGGCAGCCTCTGCTACAGCGGCAACGCCATCAAGTCCGGCAACATTGGCGATTTCATGTGGGTCACAAGCCACTGCTGTTGTGCCGCAAGGCAGGGCGCCCTTCACGAACTCGTCTACCCACAACTTGGTTGACTCAAGATGCATGTGGGCATCGATGAACCCAGAGACCAAGGCGGCTCCGCCGACATCCACAGTTTGTAAGGCGTCGCGTCGACCCCAGCCGGCGATAACTCCGTCAGCAATGGCTAAATCAGTCGTGACCCATTCCCGTGTAATCGGTGACAAAACGCGACCACCTGTGACAAGCAGATCCGCAGGCTCATCTCCGCGAGCAACCGCAAGCGCTCGCAAGGAAACTGGTGGTCGTGACATAGCCAAAGCGTATAGGTAAAATTCTTGTCGTCACCGAATCATGGTGGAGATCACTAGTGTCGTGAGGGATCATCATGCTTAAAGACCTCAAAACCCTCTGGACTATCAAGCGATTCCGCATCCTGATCGTGGCGCGCACGTTATCCAATATCGGCAATGGGATGTCCCCCATCGCTATGGCCTTTGGCGTCTTGTCTCTTCCTGGCAGCAACGCCTCATCGTTGAGTTGGGTCACGGCCTCGCACATGGTGCCGATTGTCCTCTTCCTATTACTAGGTGGTGTTGTCGCTGACCGCATGGGTCGTGCTCGAGTCGTTGGCGTTACTGACATCATCGGAAGTTTCGTAGTGGCAACAAGTGGCATTTTATTTCTGACCGATCACGCCACGGTTCCATTGCTCTGTGTGAATGCTTTTGTTTTTGGAATTTTGAATGCGTTGTGGTGGCCAGCATTTGCTGGACTGCTTCCCGAAGTTGTTCCAAGCGAACATTTGCAGGCCGCCAACTCTCTCGTCGGACTTGGCGCAAACATCGGTTTCACACTCGGAGCGACCATGGGTGCCGCCATTGTCAGCACCGCCGGACCGGGCTGGGCGATTATCGGTGATGGGGCAACTTTTCTCGTTGCCGGCATCTTGGTCCTGCAACTGCAGTTGCCAACAAAGATGCAAACCGGAGCGATCGACAAACATCCGACCATGATCTCGCAACTACGTCAAGGTTGGTCGGAGTTCTATTCACGTAAATGGATCGTCGTGATTGTGATCTGTTTTGCATTTATCAATATGTGCTTTGAGGGATTCTTGGGAGTACTTGCTCCAGTTCAGATGAAAGAAGCACTCGGTGGGGCGCGAGATATGGGACTGATGTTGTTTGCCTTTGGTGCTGGAAGTGTCTGTGGAGTACTAGTTTCGTTACGGATCAAACCTAAACATCCGCTGATCGTCGCTATGGGCGGAATGCCCGTCGTTGGCGTGTGGATGCTCGGCGCCGCAGTGCCATTGCACATTTTTTCATTGATGATTTTGGCTTTCATCTCAGGTATCGCTTTGGACCTGTTTTTTGTGATGTGGATGACGATGTTTCAAACACATGTGCCCGAAGAAGCCCTATCGCGTGTAAGCGCTTACGATGCGCTGGGATCAACCCTCTTTGCGCCGTTTGGGTTGTTCCTTGCGGGGCCGATGGCGCAATGGATCGGTACCAGCACCACGTTGTATATCGCTGGAACAATCGCCATCGTGATGGCTGTGGGATCACTGTTCAACAAAGACGTGCGCCGCTTGGAACGAGTAACCGCAACGGCTGACTTGTCAATAGCAAACGTGGACCAAGTTAAGCACTGAGCAGCCCCAACGGGATTCGAACCCGTGCCGCCACCTTGAGAGGGTGGTGTCCTAGGCCACTAGACGATGGGGCCAAGTAGCGGGTTAGACCCTATCAACTACCACTCGTATTTTCCCCCGAGACCCCGTCGATTCGGCGCTTACGGAAGGCCACAACGCCACCAACAGCAACAACTGCTGCGACCCCGATGCCAATAGTTACACCTGCACCACCGCCATCATCGTCAGATGAATCATCATCTCCTGGGGCTGCTGCAACCAATGTGTCTACGGGTGAGGCAATCGTCGTTTCCGGTACCTCAGTCACTGGGGTCTCAGTCTGCGTCGTCACGACACCGCGAAATGGTCCCGTGATTTCAAAGGTCGTACCGGCCTGCATGCCACTCGCACCCATGGCATCAATAGGTGCGAAACTTGGCATGATTTCAGTGAGATCGCGACTACTCGGTCCACGTTGCGATGAGAAATACAAGCGATCTCGAGCCGGATTAAAAACTGGACCCGTTATTTCTGATAACTCATGTCCAGCACCAATGAGCCTCAAGAACGGAGCGGTTATGCCGTCGGGTGAGATGATCACCAATTCCATATTGCCGCCATCCTCGGCGACGAAGAGATCTCCAGACCCAGCATCAACTGTGATGTTGTCAACATGAGACAACACCGCGCCCTCAATACCTAATCCATCAGGGTCACCCTTCCACAACAAAGTGTATTTCTGGGCATCGATATCAATGCCATGTACCGAATGATCTCCTTTTGATGTGAAGTACACCCAACCTTCGTGATACCAGCAGCCTTCGTTGCCTGGGAAGATTGTTGCGCCAGCAACCTGACTACGCGTTGGCGTGGTCGCTCCCGTTGGGTCAGTGATCGCTCCCCATGTCACCGAACCATCCGCAGCAACGATGCAGGCTTCAAGACTTCCAGCTGACAAGTCGGGATAGGCAGTAGGTGTATACCGATAGAACACACCTTCTCTATTGTCTTCTGTGAGATACACCTGCTGATTTTTCGGATCAACAGCAGCGGCTTCATGACTCCACAAACCCATTGCCTCGTGAGCCACCGCCTTTTTGACACCTGTCGGGTCACATTCCCACATTCTTCCGATGCCAGAAAAATTCTCTTCACCGCTGAGCCACGTGCCCCATGGTGTCGGTCCGCCTGCACAGTTTGAATTACTTCCTTCCAAAATGCGATAGGCATCCAAAATATTTCCATCGGCATCAAAATGAATCGCCGAAACACCACCAGAATCAGGAGCCATGAAGTCGAAAACCTCGCTGTTACAGGCGTAGTACCAGCCACCTTTGTCATCAGCAAATGTTCCTGCACCGTCAGGGAAAATGTGCCACTCATAATCAGTTTCACCGACCGGGTCGCCACCTACGGCGATCACTCGCGAGGTGAAACCTGCTGGTAACAACAAGCCATTTTCGTCTGGCTCTGTTGATAAGGGACCGTACGGACTCACCCCAAGTGATGTTGATGGACTCCGATTCGCAGCAACTGGTCGAGCGAACATTGCCACTGGCAACATTGCTCCAGTCCCCGCTGAAACAACTCCGGCACGCAGAAAATGGCGACGATCCATGGTTCCCCCTTGTGAGAATCAACTTCAACAAGGACAACCGTACTTCATAAAACAATTGGCTGGGGAGCAAGGAATCGAACCCTGAATAACAGAACCAGAATCTGCTGTGTTGCCAGTTACACCACTCCCCAATGAATCCACAGACTCACGAGAACTCCAATCCTAGAGGTATCAGCGACTTTCCCAAAACCCGACGATGACTAGCTCGCCAAAGATTCAACTCGCTCAAAACCCAGAATCCGACCCAAGGCCACGCCAGCTGCTTCTTGAAGATGGCGCTTGAAGTTATTCCAACCTTTCACTGGCCCTGTCTGAGTCGACGAGGTGTAGGCCTGAAAACCCAGTTCCTCAGCCATCAAACGCACGCGCAATGTGTGATAGGGGTCGCTCACTAAGACAATTCTCGTCATGCCCCGCTCACGGGCTAGGGCGGCCACATTTTGCAAAGACTCCCACGAAGAATGACCAGTGTCTTCGGCAATGATCACAGCGGCTGGCACCCCTTGCTCCACCAGATAATTCGTTGAGGACTCGGCTTCAGTGAAACGGTCGCCTGGTTGATTACCGCCAGTCACGATCACCGTTGGAGCCACACCTTGATTCCAAAGTTCAACAACATGATCAAGACGTGCTTGAAGTTGCGGTGACGGACGACCGTCGTACTGCGCCGCACCCATGACCACTATCGCGTCCACCGAACCCTGATGCTGCGATCGTCCAGTTGACCACACTTGAAACAGTGACACGGAAAAATACATCACAATCAACATCAACGAGACTGCGCAACATCCGAGCAACCGACGCCACCCACCACGTCGCCACCATGTCGGAACTTTAAAAAATCGTCGTTGCAAGGTCGACGTCAATGTTGTTCCAACTGGGGTCTCATCGAGAGTCCCGATGTTGTCCGAACCCATTTCAGTCATGCGCCGGCTAAACGCTCCACTGCGGCACGCAGTCTTCGCATCACTTGATCATGGCCCATCAGTTCTAGAGCTTCAAACAGAGGGGGCCCGATGGTCCGCCCCGTGATCGCCACGCGAATGGGGGCCTGTGCTTTGCCTAATTTGAGCCCACGCGCCGAGCCAGCGACTTCAACACATAACTTCAACGAATCATGATCCCATGTGAGTCCGGTATCAAAGGCAGCAATCGCATCATTCAACATTTCAACTGCATCTGCTGAGGAAAAAGTCTTGCTCCACGACTGTTCATCAATAATGGGCTCATCTAAGAACAAAAAGTCAACGAGTTCAGGCAATTCACTCATCACGACCAAACGAGTTTGTGCCAACGGTGCCATCGCACGAAACTTTTCCTCATCAAATTGCGCTGGCGTCCACGGCACATTGTCGCCAGTCAGAAATGGCTGACTGGCTTGAATAAATTCGTCAACTGACATCGCCCGAATGTATTCACCATTAAATGATGCCAACTTTTTGAGATCAAAAAAAGCTGGCGAGTGATTGACATCTTTAAGTCGAAAATCTCTCTCTATGGTTGACCACGGAACAATCTCCACATCTCCCGCTGGAGCCCAGCCAAGAGTCATCAAGTAATTGATCATCGCATCAGACAAAAAGCCCTCATCACGAAACTGCTCAAGGGCGACTTTGTCGCGACGCTTCGAGAGTTTCTTGCGCTGTTCATTGACCAAAACCGGCACATGCGCCCACACCGGCGGTTGCTGACCAAGTGCATCCCAAATCATCTGTTGCTTGGGCGTGTTGGGTAAATGTTCCTCAGCGCGCACCACGTGACTGATCCGCATGGTGATGTCATCGACGACATTGGCCAACAAAAACATTGGTGAACCATTGCCTCGCAGCAAGACAAAATCTTCAATCACTTCATTGGCGAACTCAACGCGACCGCGCACTAGATCATTGACAACGGTTTGTCCTTCGGGCACCCGAAAACGCAACACGCGTCCAGGTGCAGCCTCAAGCCCACGATCACGCGAATACCCGTCGTAACCTTGTTTGCCATTGACCTTGGCCCGCTCTTGAACTTGCTCGCCAGTGAGGTCGCAGTAATAAGCCTGACCCTGCTCAAAGAGACGGTTGGCAGCATCAATATGAGCCTGGGCATATTCGCTTTGAAAGTATGGACCCTCAAAAGTCGGGTCATCTTGACGAATCCCTATCCACGACAATGCGTCAATGATTCCTTGAGTCCACTCAGGCTGATTGCGCGCCTCATCAGTGTCTTCGATGCGCAAAACGAATGTCCCACCGAGACGTTTAGCGAGGGCCCAGTTGTACAAGGCTGTACGGGCGCCTCCAACATGGAAAAAACCTGTGGGCGATGGGGCAAAACGAAAACGCGGTAAAGAAGACATGACATAGTCACGCTATCTCGCGACGCTGAGGTGGAGTTGGGCACTAGTAGCGTCTCAGTATGACCCAACGCAATGTTCTCGGTGGCGACCTCACTCCCTGCTCATTTGATCCCATGACTGGCTACTACCGCACTGGCTGTTGCGAATCCCGAGGCGATGACCCAGGCGTGCATGTTGTCTGCGCGGTGATGACCGATGAGTTCCTGTCGTTCAGCAAAGCCCAGGGAAATGATCTCAGCACGCCGATGCCGCAATACGGATTTCCAGGCCTCAACGACGGTGACCAATGGTGCTTATGCGCTTCGCGCTGGCAAGAGGCTTTTGAGGCTGGGGCGGCGCCCAAAGTCCTCCTCGCAGGCACGCACATGCTGGCTCTGGAATTCTGCAACTTGGCAGACCTCCAACTTCATGCGATTGACTAATGCCCTCAGAACAGGTAAAAGATGTCGCGAGACATTATCTATAATTCTTATTCTTGGCTAGGATCGTGAGGTGAAGCCGATCCGACGTCGTTCCGACGCACTGCGCAACGACGAACTGATTCTCGATGCGGCCCTCGAATTACTCCGTCAAAAAGGTCCTGACCGACTGTCAACTCTCGACGTTTCGCGTGCAGCAGGCCTGACAACGGGGGCCGTCTACGCCCGTTACGAAAACAACGAGGAAATCCTTGTCGGTTTGTGGGAGCAACGCATCGCCGAACCGATGCGCGCTTTTCTACAAACCTCGCTCGGGGTACTCGGTTCAACCGAACAGCGCCGAGAGTCCGAAGAAAGCATTGCCCAGACACTTCTTGACCCAGCCAGTCCCCTACGTCCAGGCATCGGGCTTCTCATAGCCTCAACGAGAATCGCCGAACTAGCCGAAATCATTACCCCACAAATCCAAGAGTGGTTCCATGAACTGGGAAT
>CAMAYS010000049.1:0-14338 GCA_945862545.1 Bifidobacterium breve
TACTTTTTTGACAAACGCTGGAAAGCCATGATGGCCTCATTGTCTCTCAATGCGATTCCTATTGATCGCGAGGTCACTGGCCGCAAATCCTCAGAGATGATCAAGGAACTCATTGACGATGGCTGGAGTTTGATGATCTACCCAGAAGGTGGCCGGTCACCTGATGGTTGGGGTCAAGACTTCAAAGGCGGCGCCGCTTATCTCTCGGCAAGAACCGGTGCCGCCGTGGTCCCAGTTTTTATTGATGGCACGGGTGCGCTTTTCGGCAAGGGAATGAAGCGACCCAAATTAGGAACTACAAAAGTGGTTTTTGGTCAACCATTACGCGCTCTTGACGAAGAGAACACACGTAGATTTTCAGCGCGTATTGAAGCAGCAGTATCAGAACTTGGTGACGAATCTTTAACCGATTTCTGGACTGCCCGACAACGTTCAGCGCGCAAAGAAAATACCAAGTTGACGGGCCCCGAATACACCGGATGGCGACGTCAGTGGGCTCTTTCTGAACGACGCGAAATGGGTAGTGCGGGACTACGGCGCCGCCAAAAACGACGCTGGCCAGATCTTGGAAACTAACGAAGTCTTCTAGGGTTTCGTTTTCGCTGGAATATTGATTTCATCTCCCGGCAAAATCACCACAGATGCATCAATCCAACCATTGGCGGCCATCAGCGCCGAAACCGTGACGCCCCACTGATTGGCGATAGCAGAGAATGAGTCACCGGCAACAACGGTGTACTTACCTTGACCCGGGTCGGGGCCAGGCATCGTTGTCTCTGTTGGAATCGGTAGGCCAGGCAAAGTAGTGGTCTGCATTGCCGATGGCGGAATCAAAATGTTTTGCCCGACGACAAGATTATGCAAGATGCCTTCGGGCCAATTGTTGTAACTCGCTAACTCGACTGGGGCGACCCCAAAACGACCAGCGATGGCGTACACCGAATCGCCGCTGACAATCGTGTAACTGATGGCCGGCGGCAAAGTGTTGGCAGGGTCAACGGTCGTCACCACCGAGGGAGGAGTCGTGGCGTAATTAGTTGACGTCAGCGGGCGCAAAGTAGTCGCCGATGAACCAGGGTCAGCGCCACAGGAAGCCAGCAAAGCCATGCCTGCGAGGCCAACACCAATCAATGAAATACGAAGTCTGAGCACGTGCGTCAATCTAGATCGTTTTGAGGTCGCGAACACGGCAACACCTGTGGACAATGCCACAGATGAGTATTTCAACGCCACTCATACCAATGGTCGGGCACTCGGCGGAATCGGCGCAGGCAGTGTCGTCTCACCCATTAGATATGTATCGACACCGGCGGCACAAGCCCGACCCTCGGCTATTGCCCAAACAATCAGGCTTTGTCCACGACCCATGTCTCCCGCTACGAACACCCCAGGGACATTTGACATGTATGCATCATTGCGCTTGAGATTGCCTCTCTCGTCGAGCTCAACACCCAGTTTGTCAAGCCATGAGTCCTTTTCCGGTCCCACGAATCCCATCGCAAGGAATACAAAATCGGCAGTGATCTCACGTTCGCTACCTTCTACCTTGGTGAACTTTCCGTCTTTCATTTCAACCTCATGAAGTAACAAGGCGCGTACCCGACCCTCGCCATTGTCAAGGAATTTCTCGGTGTTCACGCTAAACAAACGCTGTCCGCCCTCTTCGTGAGCCGACGTCACTTTGTAGACCATGGCAAATTGTGGCCATGGATTAGTCCCGCCACGTTCCATCGGAGGCTGAGGCATTATTTCCAGTTGGGTGACCGATGCAGCTCCCTGACGATGAGCAGTGCCTAAACAATCAGCACCAGTATCTCCACCACCAATAATCACTACATGTCGACCAGCAACGTTGATCGGCGAGGAGTCGATATCACCTTGCTGCACTTTGTTCGCCCATGGCAGGTATTCCATGGCCTGATGGATCCCGCCAAGGTCACGGCCAGGCACTGCGAGTTCGCGCCATGCAGTTGCCCCGCAGGCCAAAACGACCGAGTCAAAAGTCGCCAGTAAAACATCAACATCAACATTTTGACCGACGATTGCGTTCGTTCGAAACTCAGTACCTTCGGCTTCCATCTGTTCAATACGACGATCAAGGTGACGCTTTTCCATTTTGAATTCAGGAATGCCGTAGCGCATTAATCCACCAATGCGATCAGCCCTTTCAAGAACGACAACTTCGTGACCCGCACGTGTCAGTTGCTGGGCAACTGCCAAACCTGCTGGACCGGACCCAATCACGGCCACGCGCTTGCCAGTTTTCACACTCGGCAGTTGCGGAATGACCCAACCTTCATCCCACGCACGATCAATGATTTCAACTTCGACTTGCTTGATCGCCACAGGGCTGGAATTAATTCCCACGACGCAAGCCGATTCGCATGGTGCAGGGCACAAGCGACCAGTGAACTCAGGAAAGTTGTTCGTGGCATGCAAACGGTCAATGGCATCTTGCCAATGACCGCGATACACCAGATCGTTCCAATCGGGAATCAAGTTCCCCAGTGGACATCCGTTGTTGCAGAACGGGATACCACAATCCATGCAACGCCCCGCTTGCTTATTCAACTCGTCATGATCGAATGGTTCGTAGACCTCTTTCCAGTCCCGTAAGCGCACCGGAACTGGGCGATGGCCAGGTCCCTGTCGATCCCATTTCAAGAATCCAGTTGTCTCACCCACGAGCCACCTCCATCACACGATCCAATGTTTCTTGTTCACTTAAACCCGATGCTTGCGACTCTGCCATGACAGCCAAAACTCTCTTGTAATCACGCGGCATGACCTTGACAAATTTCGCTGATTCAGTTTTCCACTCGCCAAGAATTCTGGCTCCAACAGCGCTTTGCGTTTCGGCCACATGCGTCGACAGAATGCCCTCCAATTCAATGCGATCTATGTCAGCAAGTGTCTCAAGTTCGACCATCTCATAGTTCACCTTGGTTGCGAAGACTGAATCTGGGTCATAGACGTAGGCCACGCCCCCAGACATTCCCGCCGCGAAGTTGCGCCCAGTTGCACCAAGCACTACCACTCGCCCACCGGTCATGTATTCGCAACCATGATCACCAAGACCTTCAACGACGGCGGTAGCGCCCGAGTTACGAACACAGAATCGCTCACCCACGATGCCCCGCAAATAGATCTCGCCACTCGTGGCGCCATAGCCGATGACATTGCCTGCGATCACATTGTCTTGAGCTACAAAAGTGACTGCATGATCCGGACGAATAACAATCCGACCTCCCGAGAGTCCCTTACCCACATAGTCGTTGGCATCACCAGACAATCGCAAAGTGATTCCCTTGGGGACAAATGCGCCAAAACTTTGTCCAGCAGAGCCAGTGAAATCAATACTGATCGTGTCATCAGGTAATCCTGCGCCTGCCCAACGACGCGTGACTGCGTTGCCGAGCATTGTGCCGACTGTGCGATTGACGTTAGTGATCGTTGATGCGAAGCGAATCTTCTCACCAGTCTCAATGGCCTTTTCGGCACGCGAAATCAAAACGTTATCTAGTGCTCCTTCAAGACCATGGTCTTGATCAACTTCTTGATGCATCGACTGGTTATAAGGATTCTGAGAAGTCGCCAAAATCGGTGAAATGTCCAATCCCTTAGCTTTCCAATGATCAACGGCGCTACGGGTGTTCAGCAACTCACTATGTCCGACCATCTCTTGCACGGTTCGAAAACCAAACTCCGCCATCAATTCGCGAACCTCTTGAGCGATGAATTCAAAAAAGTTCACGACGAATTCGGGCTTGCCACTGAAACGCTCGCGGAGCACAGGATTCTGTGTCGCGACGCCGACCGGACAGGTGTCGAGATGGCAGACGCGCATCATGATGCAACCGCTCACAACTAATGGAGCAGTTGCGAAACCGAACTCTTCGGCCCCTAACAATGCTGCCACGATGACATCGCGACCAGTTTTGAGTTGACCGTCAGCCTGAACGACAATGCGATCGCGCAAGCCATTCAACATCAAGGTCTGCTGTGTTTCGGCAAGGCCCAGTTCCCACGGAGCACCTGCATGCTTTAAAGAGGTCAACGGTGAAGCGCCAGTACCACCATCGTGCCCTGAAATCAGAACGACATCGGCTTTGGCTTTACTCACACCCGCAGCAACCGTGCCCACTCCGACTTCGGCGACCAACTTGACATGCACGCGTGCCGCAGGATTGGAGTTCTTGAGGTCATGGATGAGTTGCTTGAGATCTTCAATTGAATAAATATCATGGTGTGGGGGCGGACTAATGAGTCCTACTCCAGGCGTTGAGTGACGGGTCTTAGCAACCCACGGATACACCTTGTAACCCGGCAACTGCCCACCCTCGCCAGGCTTGGCACCTTGAGCGATCTTGATCTGCAGGTCGTCCGCGTTCACGAGGTATTCACTCGTCACGCCGAATCGTCCTGAAGCAACTTGCTTGATCGCAGAGCGACGTGTGGCGTCGTACAACCGATCAGCGTCTTCGCCACCTTCACCGGTGTTGCTCTTACCCCCGATTGAGTTCATCGCCACAGCCAAGGTCTCGTGGGCTTCGGCAGAAATTGATCCGTAACTCATTGCACCCGTCGAGAAGCGCCGAACAATGTCCGAGACCGATTCAACTTCTTCAATCGCGATCGCCGTTCGACCAGCGGTATTGAACTCAAACAAGCCACGCAAAGTTGCAAGATTTTTGGATTGGTCATTGACCAACTGCGTGTATTGCTTGAAAATGTCGTAGCGCTTCGAGCGTGTTGAGTGTTGCAGTTTAAAAACTGTCTCGGGATTGAATAAGTGGTATTCCCCTTCACGGCGCCACTGATATTCCCCACCAAGTTCCAACTTGCGATGTGCTCGCCGTTCGGGATTTTTCGGATAAGCCACAGCGTGGCGAGTTGCCACTTCAGCTGCGATCTCATCAAGACCAATGCCACCCAAGCGACTGACCGTGCCAGTGAAATACTCGTTGACTAAGTCGTGACCGAGACCAATCGCTTCAAAAATCTGAGCACCGGTATATGAAGCCACCGTACTCACTCCCATCTTGGACATGACTTTCAAGATGCCCTTACCGGAAGCCTTGATGTATTTTTTCACGGCATATTCGGGGTCAACTCCACCAAGTCCGTGGACATCTTCGCGAATCATGTCTTCAATTGATTCAAAGGCCAGATATGGGTTAATGGCACCAGCGCCATAACCAACCAATAAGGACATGTGGTGCACTTCACGAGCATCACCGGACTCGACAACGAGGCCGACCTGAGTCCGCTTTTTTTCACGGATCAAATGGTGGTGCACTGCAGCTGTGAGAAGCAGCGATGGAATCGGAGCCAGGATCTCATCACTATTGCGATCGGATAAGACGATGACTCGCGCCCCCGATTCAATGGCCGACGAAACATCGGTACATATTTCATCAAGGGCTTGCTTCAGACCAGATCCACCGTCAGCGACTCGATATAAACCTGAGACCACATGGGCGTGTAACTCTGGATGGGACGCCTCGTCATCCGCATGAATGATTTTCGCTAATTCGTCATTGTCAATAATTGGGAACGGCAGGACCAACTGGTGACAACTCTCTGGTCCAGGCTGTAATAGGTTGCCCTCGGGCCCGATTGTGGAGCCAACACTGGTCACTACTTCTTCACGAATCGCGTCAAGTGGCGGGTTTGTCACCTGAGCAAAAAGTTGCTGGAAATAGTCGAATAACAGGCGTGAGCGATCCGATAGAACCGCTATCGGAGTATCCGACCCCATCGAACCAATGGGTTCGGTTCCCGTCTTCGATGTTGGGGCAAGGATAACTTTAAGTTCTTCGTGTGTGTAGCCAAACATTTGCTGACGGCGAAGAACACTGTCATGGCTATAGACCATGTGCTCACGCTCGGGAAGATCATGCAATTCAACAAGACCATCCGCCAACCATTCCTCATAAGGTTCGGCCTGAGCTAACTCTTGTTTGATTTCCTCATCATCAATGATGCGACCTTGAGCCGTGTCGATCAGGAACATTCTTCCGGGCTGCAGACGACCTTTGCGAACAATCTTGCTTTGGTCGATATCAAGCACCCCAACTTCAGATGCCAAAACCACCATCTCATCGTCTGTGACCCAATAGCGACTCGGACGTAAACCATTGCGGTCAAGTACTGCGCCGATCACTGTGCCATCAGTGAAGGCCACACATGCTGGACCATCCCACGGTTCCATCAGCGAAGAATGAAAGCGATAGAAAGCGCGCTTTTTCGCATCCATCGTCTCGTGGTTCTCCCATGCTTCAGGGATCATCATCAAGATCGAGTGGGGCAAAGAGCGGCCACTGAGATGCAGGAGTTCTAAAACCTCATCGAAGCTCGCCGAGTCGCTACCACCAACGGTACAAATCGGGAATGCTCTTTCGAGACCAGGAATCACATCAGATTGCAGCAACGCCTCACGGGTGCGCATCCAGTTGCGGTTTCCTTGCACCGTATTGATTTCACCGTTGTGTGCAATAAAGCGATACGGGTGGGCAAGCGGCCACGACGGAAATGTATTGGTTGAAAATCGACTGTGTACGAGAGCGAGAGCACTTTCCACGCGCTCATCTGCGAGTTCGGGGTAAAAGGCACCCAACTGCGGAGTTGTGAACATCCCTTTGTAGATCAGCGTGCGACAACTCAGCGATGGGAAATATGTCTTGAGTTCGGTCGGCAGTTCGTGCTCAATCCGCTTACGCGCCACGAAGACTTTGCGATCAAGGTCAATGCCCGACGCTCCTTGGGGATCCTTGATAAAGACTTGACGGAAGGTCGGCATCACCGCACGTGCACCTGCGCCGAGCGTGGTCGGATCAACGGGAACCTCGCGCCAACCGAGGACTGACAAACCTTCTTCGGCGACAATTTTCTCAATTGATGATTGTGCCTGCGCGGCTTGCGCTATATCTGATGGCAGAAACGCCATACCAACGATGTACGAACCAACGACTGGCAATTCAAAAGAGACCACGGCGCGCAAGAAGCGGTCAGGAATTTGAATGAGTACGCCAGCACCATCACCAGTCTCAGCCTCGGCGCCAGTGGCACCACGATGCTCCATATTGCACAGTGCCCCGAGGCCTCGAAGCACTAAATCATGACTGGCGCGACCTTTGATGTCTGCCACAAAAGAGACGCCGCAGGCATCATGTTCGAAGCGCGGGTCATACAAGCCATGAGCGCTGGGTAAGCCTGAAGGATCTGTCTGTATCTGCATCGTTGTCTCTCTTGGGTCCACGAACTCATTGAATGTGGCTCCCGGGACAACGCTGGCCCGATCGGCATTTCCTACTCTACGGGCTCAAAGCCAAGATGACCAATCGATTTAGGTCAGACATCGGACACATCTATGCAACACTTCCGGCTTCTCGGTAGCCAAAGCGCCGTTTCAAGCGCATCAACCTACCAAGAACGTGTGGCCGGGTCGCTTAGGACGGGTCGATGAAGTTGGCGGGGCGCTTTTCAAAGTTGGACATCACGGCTTCAACCTGATTCGGGCGACCGATTAACGAACCAATCACTCGACGTTCTTCCGCAAATTGCTCCGCAGCCCCAGCCGAGAACACTCGATTAAACAACTCTTTAGATCCGCGTACGGCGTCTGGACTACGACCGGCAATCTCAGCGGCCATTGCCATCGCGTCATCTAGTGGAGTCTCGGAAAGTTTGGTCGCCAATCCAAGTTCAAAGGCTTCGCGACCACTGAAAACTCGGGCCGTGAATGTCAATTCTTTAGCCACATCGGGTCGCACCAAGTTTGAGAGCACCTGAGTTCCCGTCATATCAGGCACGAGGCCCCAATGAGTTTCGCGAACAGACATCTGTGTATCGGGATGCACGATGCGGATGTCGGCACCCAGACAAATCTGAATACCTCCTCCCAAAGCGTGACCATGCACCGATGCAATCACGGGAACCGGAATCTCTTGCCAAACCCAAGCCACTTGCTGTCCGAGATGGGTGATGCGCCCTGAGGCCATCGTTCCAGGATTACCCTCGCCAGCGTTTTCACTCTTCGTTCCCCCAGCCATCTGCTGGAATGATCCAAAGTCAAGGCCGGCACAAAAAGATGAGCCCTCGCCCGACAAAACCACAACACGAACACCCTTGTCGGTCTTGAGCCGTTCTCCAGCACTCGCCAGTGCCAAGAACATCTCGTTGTCGAGAGCGTTGCGCTTATCGGGGCGATTCAAACGTACGTCGGCAATGCCATTCGCAATAGAAATAGAAACTCGATCTTCAACAGCCATGCTCACAGTCTGTCAGGTCAACGGTTCTTATGTCGTAGCCTGACAGACTCTAAATGTGGAGCAATTCAAAAATGGACTCTCTCAGCAGGGCACTCCTCGACTGCTAGCTCTTGCCCTAACTCTTTTGGGTGGCGTCGTCGTAGGACTGATTCAATTTCGCCAGGGCATCGTCCATCTTTTAGACACCGTTACTTATTGGAGCGGCGCCGAAGCCGTGAGGAATGGGAACCTCTTCGACAGCAATCTGGCTCCGTCGTTTTCCAACTTCACAGCCATTGAGTTCCTCGATCGCGGTGGTCAACTTCCCTTTGTTGATTTCCCTATTGGATATCCGCTCGTAGCCGGTTTTTTTGGCATCTTCATTGGCGTTCGTCATGCCATGGAATTGCTCTGCGTACTCGCACTGATGGCAATCTCTGCAGCATTCATCTACGGTTCCAAAAACTCAGCCACCGCCAAAGCACAACCCTTCATCATCGGCATCCTCGGCGTATTGATCACCATGATGCCGACCACGCGCCTCGTCACTCAGGGTGCGTTATCAGAACCACTCTTTTGTGCAGTTGCTTTGTGGTTAGTCATTTGCTTGGCGCGTTATCGATCGGGTGGACATTGGACGATGGTTGCTGTTTTAACAATCGCCGCTGGATTACTGCGTTTCATCGGCGCACCGTTGGCTTTATTGAGCGGTTGGGAACGCTACAAACGAACACAGCAGAAACTTTCATCCGCACTGTGGAGCCTCGCCTTGATGTTGCCTGCAGCACTCAATATTTTGTTAGCAACCGGTGCTGGTGGCGGACACAACGCCGGTTGGCGCGGGCTCGGTCGCCAAGACATGGACGTCTTCGTACGCTCAATCGGTGGATGGTTTGATGCCAAACAAGGCGATTTACGCCGCACATATTTCACTGCTGAGGGTCCGTCATGGTGGTCGTGGGTGATCGCCTTGATGTGGCTCGCTCTCGTCATCTTCGCCGTCGCACATTTGATTCAGCGGTCCAAGCGTTTGCCAGCGACCGCCGAGATTGCACTGGTCGCGTCTGGAATTATTTCCCTCGGATTGATCGCTGGGATGATGGGTTTTGACGCTTTAGTGATTGCCGACAACAGATTGATGCTGCCAACGGGAGTACTCACTTTGGCGGCGCTGAGTTGGATCATCAGTGATCAAGTTCAACAACGCGGTCGGGCTCTTTTCATTCCCGCAGCGTTACTTCTCGTCATCTTTACGATCTGCGCCGTACGTCCATGGAATGTTGGCGAAAGTTTCAGCGAGAGCAGTGGACTCAAACCTTATTCACAAGCGGCATTGGACTCTGGAGCAGTTGTCATTATTTCCAATGATGCTGACGCGGTGCACTGGGATACTGGACTCCCTACCGCCTACGCACCACTCCCCATGCAAGCACTCACTGGCCAAGCGCAAGATATCGCCCCGCTCTACGCAAACCTGCCGTGTGCACTTTGGCGCGCCAAAGGCGCAGTTGTCTTAAGCGATGGAGTGACATTTTCTGGGGCAGACATTGATCTTCTGAACGAACAAGTTGATGCTGGTCGCCTGACACTCACTTCATCAAATGGGGCAAGCGTTTATTTGCCGACGGCTCGGGCCTGCGATGAGTGAGGGCGTAAACGCCGGTATAACCGTTGCACTCTTGGAGTGATCAAGGCCAACACCATCACCGTCACGATGGGATCTACCATCGTTCGAAAACGCGACTGTTCACCAAGTTCAGCGATCGCCCCTACTAACACCGTGAAGACAACGGTGAAGGAACCCACGAGATACACCGCAGCATGACGATGTAACGCACGACGGCGCAACCGTTGCACAATCTGCCTTAACCCGATCCACCCAATCAGTAGATACATCGGTATTAAGAGCAGACCGAAATCAGTTTCCGCTTCAAGTTGCCCATAAATTGGTGTCCCCCAACCTTGCGTTGAGAGAACTCCACCGAAGTCAAGACGAGCAATAGAAAAGATCTTGTCAAGCGAACGCATGACAATTGATTTACTTTCCTCGGGAATGGTTGCTACAGCAATCGTGGTTCGCAATGACCACAGACGGCCTTCAAGCCAAGCCTCGGGATGCTCTCGAATGACATTCATTGCGTCCTCGCCTGCTTGATCAAAGACGGGAAGAAAACACTGATAGTTAAAATTCGGACTCCACTCATCGGTGGTTCGCATTGGTTCAACAACCGATCGATGCCCATACTCAGGAGAACAATCAGGCATGGCGTCAACGTAGAGGTCGTAATTGCCGAACGGTCCAATCATGGCGATCTCAGAAATCTGCCCCTTGGCGTACATTTCCTCAAGATCGGCTCGCGGCAAAACTGGGATGACCGCGCGCTGCAAATTCATACCAAACCAACTAGACATCGTGGCTCGTCCGTACAGTGCTTGATTTTTCAGCATCCATCCGCCCATCACAATGATGGGGATCGACAAAACTATCACAGTAGTTTTCCAGTGAATCCGCTTGCGCATCAGCCACAAACCAAAGGCCACGATCGCTAATACCCACACTGGGTGATACAAACTCCGCGTCATCGCTGTGCTCGTCACGGCTACAGATAAAATGATCAATGAACGACGGGTATTTTCTTGACGTGTTAAGTCGGCGACGGCAATCAATGTCAGTAGCAACAGAGCAGCAGTGGCTAATTCGTAGGTTGGTTCAAAAGCACCCTTGAAAACTTCGGGATGCAAAGACGCGATGAGCGCCACAATCACCGACCACCGGCGCGATAGTCCGAGACGGCGCGCAAGCACGGCAGCCAACGAGGCCACAGCAATACCACAGAAAGCCATAATCACTTGCAAAGTCAGGCGATCCGAAAATGGCGAGACCCAAGCAGATCCACCAAGTAGTAGGTTCCACAGTGGCGGTTGCACATGCAGATACCAGACGCTACGAATTGGGTCATGAGACAAGATGTCCCATGGAATCAACTGCCATCCAAATCCTAAATAAGCAGTATTAAAATTCTGACCTGTCACACATACCGTCAGATACACGCACAACCACGCAAGCCCAGCGCGCGGTCCTGCGTGCTGCCAGAGACGCTGACCTGACCTGATCAACGCTTGATCACCTAGTGGCATAAGCGTCTCTGATCGTGGCGTCAATCCACTCCACTAACTCAGGTGCGTATTTCAAATCAATATGGGTGCGGTCGGGTCTCATCTTGGGTTCAAACTCGCCACCCGGATGTGCTTTAACCTGTGCTGCCAAATCTGCGAACACAACTCGCTCGTCAGAATCAGCGAACTGCTCAATCAGTTCGTTATAACGCTGCGTCCGCACAGGATCACCCTCAGCAAAAGGAGGCTTACCCGTTTCACCTGAAACATATGGTGGGTCAACTAGCGGCATGGAGAACCAAATCACCATCGAACCCGACGATGTCATGATGTCGGTGAACGCTGCAAACTGTTGTAAAAGCCACGTGTCGTACTGCGGTTCACCGATATGCGACCAGCCTTCAACGCCAGGAATTTGGCGATCAGAAAGGTCCGCTCCTCCACCCACGATGATCACGACATTGGGTTGGAACTTTTGCACAATGGGGCCAAGTGCATCGCGCCATTCAGTGCAACCAGGTCGCTTGTCCTGATCAATTCCTAAATATTTCAAACGCGTATTTTCGCCAATTCCACAACCGACACCGGGTGAAGGCTGGTTGATGACTTGATTGCTCGCCTCCCAGTCATCAAGCCCAGCGGCTAGCACCCAACTCTGCGAATCACCAACCATCATCATTCGCGCTGGCAGGGCTGGGTCGACTGGAGAAACATCGGGAGGGTTTTCACCGAGGTCAGGCAAACTTGCTAAGGCTTCTTTTTGCATGGCAAGAGCTTGCTCATCCAACACTGCCAGGACATCAGTAGCCGATGTACGACGATCGTTGCCAACGACCGCAAAGATCACACCCACCAGAGTCATGGCTACTAACCAAACGTAGAGCCGACTCCCTTTCCAGATCTTTTTCTTTCGCACCGGATTTTCTAACAGATAATAGATCAGACAAACGATGGTGAAAGTAATCGCGATTTTGAAAACGAAGTGCCAGAACCCATCAGTGGTCTCCCAATCAGTGAGTGGAATATGTATTTTCGGAAGGTCGAGATTCAGCCTCATGGAATCCCAAAACATAAAAGTCGGCCAATGCACGAGATAGACGGTGTAAGTGACCTGACCCATCCAGGCCGCTGGCTTCCAGGCCAACAGGCGAGCCATTCCCACGCCTGTGTGTGCCAAGGCGATAAACGCCATCGTGATGAAGGCATTGAAGAATACGGACCACGGGAAGAAAACATCACCCCACTGATTTCGCCAGCCGATCTTGAACCACACAATGTAGGCGATGATCAAAAATGGCCAAGAAAGAATTGCCACAATTGGGCGACGCAAAAATTCTGTCACTCGCGGCACATACGACCACGCCGACCAGAAAACTGCGAAAGCTGAGCCCATCAAAAATTCGCCGACACGGACTTCCGTGGCGTAGTAAGCACATGATGAATCACTGCACTTCGCTTCGACCACAGGCAAGTGACTCCACAATGGAAGGTGAGTGCGGTTGTAGGCACCTAGCAAGATGCCGAGTAATGCCAAGCCGCTGAGGACCTTAAAAAAACGCCAAACAGCCGCTCGAGAGTAACGACCCCGCAACATCAAAAGACACAACACGGGGAAAACTAAATACACCTGTTCCTCGAGCGAGAGACTCCACAGATGTTGCACTGGATTTCCTAATCCGAAGAGCCCGCCATAACTTTTACCAGCCGACTGCAGATAAAAGTTTTCGAAATAGGACATCCCCGACATCCATTCCCAGAACGCCAAACGACGCCCAGAACCGGGAAAGAGAGTCCAAATAATGACGACCGCCATCAATACAAAGAAGGATGCTGGGAACAAACGCCTGATGCGTCGATCATAAAAATTCTTCAGTGAAATCGTTCCAGATTTTGCCCATTCGTTGACGACTAAGCGAGTGATCAAAAAACCAGACAAAGTAAAAAACATCGACACAGTGAGTTCCCCACCGGTCATCCACGTCACGCCATGGTGATACAGCAAGACGATGACAAGAGCCACCCCTCGAAGCCCATCAAGACCTGGAAGATGAGGCATCTTGGTATCTATTGGAGGTTCTAGGGTCGATCCCGATGCTGTCAAAGTCTGAGACATAACGAACGAAGGTTAGTAGTTAAGCCCACTCAAGACGGGCTACTCCACTAAGCGTAAGCCAGTCGGAGCGATGGAACGTTCGGCCTGTGGCAACTCAACGACGAACTCGGTGCGATGCGCCGGGAAAACGTGCTCCGAAAGTAGAACTGCTCGCCCATCTGTGTCGGTTGTGATTCGTGTGCAACGTAGAACCGGCGAGCCGACTGGAATACCGAGCAACTTGGCGTTCTCAGGCGATGCTGCATCAGCCCCAATCGTCTGAGTCGCTCCCTTGAGCGGCACCTCTAAGAGTTCATAAAAAGGAGACCGTTCAACATCAGCGCGCGATAAGTGTTGACCCAAATCAGCCCGACACCACACCGTGACTAAGGCGAAAGGTTCACCGTCGGCGAGGTTCAAGCGTTTGACCCGTAAAACCTGTTCCGCTCCGAGGACCATCTGCACGTGCTGCGATGCTTTTTCAAAGGCGAATTCTAAAATCTGTCGTTCGGGGCGAATACCGCTGTCGCTTAATTGCGCCTCAATCGTGGCCAATTGCCCGAGACTCTGCTGTAGAGGCGCTGCCGCCACAAACCACCCGAAACCCTGCCGGGCGTCCACCAGTCCGTCTTCTCGAAGAGTCTCGAGGGCGCGACGAATCGTCACCCGACTGGCATCAAACTCGGTGCCTAACTCGGCCTCTGAGGGCATCACCCGACCTGCTCCATAGATGCCAGATTGCACCCGAACTCGTAACTCGTCGGCTATCAGTCTGTACCTAATCTGGCGCACACTTGTATTATACTTGTCTCATGAGCTCCATTTCATCTGGTACACCCGTTGAACTTGTCAACAATGTCTACGCCACCCTCGCCGA
>CAMAYS010000050.1:0-14187 GCA_945862545.1 Bifidobacterium breve
GTCTTACGAATGAGTGAAGCCGAAGTTGCCAATCTTGGGCAATCGTCGGGCGATTCTGACGAAGATCAAACGATGATCATCAACATGGGGCCTCAGCACCCCAGTACTCACGGAGTATTGCGTTTGATGTTGGAGTTGCAGGGTGAAACGGTTCTGCGTTGCAAGCCGATCATTGGCTACTTGCACACCGGGATGGAAAAAACCGGTGAAGAACTGACATACATGCAGGGTGGCACCAATGTCACGCGCATGGATTATCTCAGTCCGCTAAATAATGAACTTGTTTTCTCAATGGCTGTTGAGAAATTGCTCGGTATCGAAAATGATATTCCTCAGCGTGCCGTATGGATGCGAATGCTGCTTTCAGAACTCAATCGCATGAGTAGCCACTTATTGTTCTTGGCAAGTAATGGCATGGATCTTGGCGCAGTGTCCATGATGTTGTACGGCTGGCGTGAACGCGAAGAGGTTTTGCGCTTCTTCCAAAAAGTGACTGGCTTACGCATGAATCACAACTTCATTCGTCCTGGAGGTGTGGCTGCCGACCTTCCTGCGGGTTGGCGCAGCGATGTTCTTGAAATTCTTGAAATGTTGCCAGGTCGTCTTGCCGAATACGACATCTTGATGACCGATCAGCCCATTTGGCGTGAGCGCCTCCAAGGTGTTGGTGTGATTACTGCCGATGAAGCTTTGGCTCTCGGAACAAGTGGTCCAATTTTGCGCTCAACAGGTGTGGCATGGGACCTGCGACGGGATCAGCCGTATTTGCATTACGAGAAAATGGAGTTTGACGTCATCGTCGGTTCCTATGGCGACGCCTTCGATCGTTATGCAATTCGCATCAATGAAATTCGTGAGTCGATGCGCATCGTGTATCAGGTTCTTGACAATATGCCCAAGGGTGATTATCGCATTCAGAATAAGAAAGTGACTCCACCGCCTCGAGCACGCATTGACGAATCCATGGAAGCACTCATCCACCACTTCAAGATTTTCACTGAGGGATTCAAAGTTCCTGAGGGTGAGGTGTATGTGGCGATTGAAAGTCCACGCGGAGAAATCGGTTGTTACATCGTCAGCGATGGTGGCCCCAAGCCGTATCGCATTCATATGAGGGCGCCCAGTTTTGTCAATATCCAGGCTTTGCCACACATGATGCGTGGTGGTCTAGTGGCCGACGCAGTCGCAGTGATTTCCTCCATTGATCCAGTTCTAGGAGAGGTTGATCGCTGATGTCGCGTTTGTCTGAAGGCAACATACGTCTTGCCAAGGAGATCATTGGTCGCTATCCGCGTCCGCGTTCGGCGATGATTCCCTTATTGCACATGGCTCAGCAACAAGATGGCTACATCACCAATGATGCGATGGTGCACATTGGTGAACTTGTGGGTTCAACATCAGCCGAGGTCTACGGCACGGCATCGTTCTACGAGATGTTTAAGTTTGAACCAGTTGGAAAATATCTGGTCAATATCTGCGGAACCTTGTCTTGTGCGCTGATGGGATCAGAGGAACTGATGCATCATGCCGAACATAAATTGGGCGTCAAGATGGGTGGCACGACCGATGATGGCATGTTCACTCTTGAGCACGCAGAATGTCAGGCGGCTTGCACCGAGGCTCCCTGCCTGCAAGTGAATTATCGTTACCGCTTCCGAGTGACGGCAGCCGATTTTGATTCACTGATTGATGATTTGTCCGCTGGTCGTCTCGTTGATGAGATCCCTGCACACGGCACAGTGGCTCGAGTGGCGCAGCACATTCCGCGCGACCGTGGTGTCGGAGCGGTACCACCAGAGTCAGTAACCGAAGCCCCTGTTTGGTTGGATGGAAAGGCTGCGCTATGACCGGTACCTACGCACACGCTCCGGGATTCATCGTCGGAGATCGCCCGAAAATTGTGACCTCACGATTTGAATACGAAGATTCATACACGCTGACGCGTTACTTGGCGACTGATGGTTATCAAGGTCTGCGCGCTGCACTCAGCCGCCCAGCCAATGAAGTGCACGACGAAGTACGAACCGCTACGGTGCTCGGGCGCGGCGGCGCAGGTTTCCCTGCCGGAACAAAATGGGGTCTCACTCCGCAAGGCGTCTATCCGCGTTATCTCGTTGTCAATGGCGACGAGAGTGAACCAGGAACTTACAAAGATCGTCTGCTCATGGAGCGCGATCCACATCAATTGATTGAAGGCTGCCTGATTGCGTGTTACGCGGCAGGTTTATCGCAGTGTTTCTTGTATATCCGCGGCGAGATGGCTTTAGCGCAAGAGCGAGTTGCAGTTGCGCTGAATGATGCTTATGCAGCGGGCTATATCGGTAAAAATATTTTGGGCACACACTTTTCTGTTGACATCGTTCTTCATTGGGGTGCAGGTGCTTATGTTGTTGGTGAAGAAACTGCACTGATTGAAAGTCTTGAAGGCAACCGTGGCATGCCACGATTGAAGCCTCCTTTCTTCCCAGCAGCAAATGGTCTGTATGGCCAACCAACGATCGTTAACAATGTTGAAACCTTGGCGAACTTGCCGTGGTTGATGTGCAATGGTGCTGAGGCCTACACAGCGATTGGAACTAAGACATCTCCCGGTACGCGCATGGTTGCTGTGAGTGGTCATGTCAAGCGACCTGGTGTTTATGAAATCGTCAATGGTGTGACTACATTTCGAGATTTGTTGTACAAAGACGAATTCTGCGGTGGCATTCGCAACGACAATGAACTCAAGGCCTTCGTTCCTGGCGGTGGCTCGGCGCCTTGGTTCACACCCGATCAATTAGATCTTCCGTTTGAGGGCAGCCAGGTTGGGGCAGCAGGTTCAATGCTCGGTTCAGGAGCGATCATGGTGATGGATGAGACCACTGACATTCCAGCTGCCGCTTTGACTCTTACCCGTTTTTACGCTCACGAATCTTGCGGAAAGTGCACGCCGTGTCGTGAGGGTGGAACGTGGCTTGAGCGCATTTTGAGTCGCGTTGTTGATGGCAAGGGAACGTCTGCCGATCTTGAGCAGTTGATCGAAGTTGGCACTTCGATTTGCCCCGGAGATTTCCCACATGCCTCCAATGAGAAGTTGGGGCTGACGGCGGTTCCTTTCCCGTACAAGATGAACACCATTTGTTTCGTCGGACCATCGGCGTATGCACCAGTGAACTCGGCCCTCGTGCTGTTCCGCGAAGAGTTTGAAGCGAGAATTGTCAAACGACATACCATTCCTGTGACTGCTGTGGGAGCTGCGTTATGACCACCACCGAACCGAATATCGAAGTGGAGATACCTCTCGACCCCAATGCGATCACGATGTCCATCAACGGCAAGTCGGTAGCGGCGCGTAAAGGTGAATTGATTATTGCTGCGGCCGATCGCAGTGGTGATTACATTCCACGTTTCTGTTATCACCCACGGATGAGTTCTGTTGGCATGTGTCGCCAATGCCTCGTTGAAGTTGAAGGCCCGCGCGGACCGATGATGGTTGTCAGTTGTATGACTTCGGTGGGCGAAGGACAGATTGTTCGCACCGAAACTGATCAAGTGAAACGTGCCCAAGAGGGCATCGTCGAGTTGCTCCTCGCCAATCATCCGCTCGACTGTCCCGTGTGTGACAAGGGTGGCGAATGCCCATTACAAGATCAGGCCTTTAGCCATGGTCCCGGGGAAAGTCGTTTCATTGAAGAGAAGCGACATTATGAAAAGCCAATTCCGATTAGCGATTTAGTGTTGCTGGATCGCGAGCGTTGCATCTTGTGCGATCGCTGCACTCGTTTCGCCGACGAAGTCGCTGGGGATGCATTGATCCAATTCACCTCGCGTGGGAATAACACACAAATCCAGACATTCCCAGACGAGCCATTTAGTTCGTATTTCTCCGGCAACACAGTTCAGATTTGTCCAGTTGGGGCCCTGACTGCTCAGCCGTATCGCTTCAAGGCACGTCCATGGGACCTCGCCAAGATTGAAAGCACTTGCACGACCTGTTCCGTTGGTTGTCGCATCACACTTGAATCGAGTCGCGATGAAATGTTGCGCTATCAAGGTGTCGACAGCGATCCTGTAAATCATGGGTGGCTCTGCGACAAAGGTCGTTTCAACTTCGAGGCCACAAAGAGTGACCAACGCATTGAAAATCCAATGGTGCGGTCCGACGGAGATCTCGTTGCGACATCGTGGAGCGTGGCTTTGTCCAGTGCAGCCAGTCTGATCGCCCAAGCGATCAAAGATGGCGGTCCACAAAGTGTGGCGATTCTCGGTGGCGCTCGTGGAACCAACGAAGATGCTTATGCGTGGGCACTTTTGGCACAGTCCTTAGGTATCAGCAATGTTGACGCTCAACTTGATGATGGTCTACCGACGTCGCTCTTTGGCTACGCGCAAGCAACTATCGACGAGGCTGCCAACGCCACGACAGTGTTATTGCTGTCTCCCGACCTCAAAGAAGAATTGCCAATTTTGTATTTGCGCTTACGTGATGCGTCAGAGAAGAAGCGCAGCAAACTGATTGAGTTTGTGCCCAAGCAAACTGGACTGACGCGCTATGCCTGGAAGTCGGCCAGTTACGAACCAGGTCGTCAGGTGTCAGTTATTCAGCAGACGCTGACCGATCCTGCGGTAGCAACTCAGATCGCTCAGGGCTCAGTAGTCGTTGTTGTTGGTCGGGCGAATTTGGCTGAAGACGATTCATTCACGATGGCTGCCCTTGATGCAGTGCTGGCCATTGCACCACAGGCCACAGTCCTGCCAGTCGTACGTCGTGGCAATATCCGTGGTGCCGTTGAAACTGGATTAGTCACGGGGTCAACCAACTCAATTCTGCAATCGGCTATTGCCGGCGAGATCAATTGCTTGGTCCTCGTTGGTACGGATCCGATGAATGATGTTCCCGATTCACATCTTGTACGCCAAGCCCTGGCAGCGGTCCCGAAAATTATCGCTGTTGACACCACGATGTCACCTTCGTTGCAACGTTGTGAGGTCGTTCTACCTGCTGCCGCTTTTGGTGAGAAGGATGGCACCACAACCAACCTTGAAGGTCGCGTCACACAACTCAACCGCAAGGTCAACGCACGCGGCACAGCCCGTCCCGATTGGATGATTGCTGTAGAACTTGGCGAGTTGTTAGGCCATGATTTGGGCTTGGGATCGGTGCAAGAAATTCATTCCCAACTAGCACGTAATGTGGCGAGTTTCGCCGATGTTTCGCGCGCTGCATTGGCCGTGAGTCCTGATGGTGTGTTGCTCCGTCGTTCGATGACTCATGCACACAGTTCGACCGCTGCAGAAGTTCCGGTTCACTCAGGTTTCGGATATCGATTAGTCGTCAGTCGCAAGTTGTACGACAATGGCACGAACGTCGCCCAGTCTCCGTCCTTGGTGGGACTTGCCCCAAGTTCTGCATTACATATGCACCCGCTTGATTTCAGCAGTCTTGGAGTTGACGAAGGAACATCCATCAAAGTCTCAAACCACCGCACCTCAATCGTCATGCCAGTTGTGATGGACGAATCGGTAGTACGTGGAACGGTGTGGGCGGCATGGGCACTGACTGGCGCGAATATCGGTGAACTGATTGATTCGTCACGTTTAGTCAATGATGTGAATGTGGAGACTCTGTGATGGTCGCCAGCGCATCGCTACTTGGACTTGATCCAATTTCCATCGGCAATCTGATGTGGGCGCCCTTGCTCATTATTTTGATGAAGGTCGTCGTCGTCTTCGGTGTTGGACTAGTAGCCACGATGTTGATGGTGTGGTTTGAGCGAAAAGCAATCGCTGGTATGAATAACCGCATTGGGCCCAATAAGGCTGGTCCCTGGGGCCTTTTGCAAACTCTCGCAGATGGCACAAAGTTGTTCTTCAAAGAAGATTTGCTTCCTGAACGTGCCGACCGTTTTGTTTTCAGATTGGCTCCCTTCTTGGCATTCGTTCCCGCCTTTTTGGTGTGGTCAATCATCCCTCTCGGTGGAGATTTCTCAAACGGTAAAGATGGACTCGTGACTTGGTTTGGTCACACCACACGAGTGCAGTTAGCCGATCCTCCTGTGGGCATTTTGCTGTTGTTGGCGCTTTCATCAATTGCGGTTTACGGCATCATGCTGGCGGGCTGGTCAAGTGGCTCAAAGTATCCGCTGTTGGGATCAGTTCGAGCTTCAGCGCAGATGGTTTCTTATGAAGCTGCTCTTGGTCTGAGCGTGGCCACCGTCATCTTGTTGGCCGGCACATTGTCAACTAGTGGAATCGTTGGTAACCAGGGGAACTTCGTGAATTGGCACGTCATCTCAACGGGTGTCATCCCATTCGTGATCTTCATGATCGCCGCCACTGCCGAGATGAACCGTCCACCCTTCGACTTAGTTGAGGCTGAGCAAGAACTCGTGGGAGGTTTCAACACCGAGTATTCCGGCATTCGCTTCGGCTTATTTTTCTTGGCTGAATTTATGAACACCATTACCATGAGCGGAATCATTGTCACGCTGTTCTTTGGTGGACCACAAGGACTCTTCGATATCCCTGGTATCCCTGGCGCCTGGGAAGGCACCTTGTGGCTCATCGCCAAAATCGTGGTCTTCTTGTATATCTACGTGTGGATGCGTGCCACATTGCCTCGCTTCCGTTATGACCAGTTGATGAATCTCGGTTGGAAGATCTTGATTCCCGCTTCGCTGGGATGGTTCATGTTGATGGCCGTTCTGCGTCTTGCTCGGGATGAAGATTGGAATCGTGGTGTCGTGGTTGCTGCTTGCATTGTTGTGCTACTGCTTTGCGTGGGAATTTTGTCGTTAGCAAATCGTGTCAGTAAAGCCAACCGCGAACGTGAAGGAGCGATGTTCTGATGGGCTACCTTGGAGGATTTCTCGTCACGCTGGCCCAGGTTGGTCGGCGCAATAAAGTCACCCTTGAATATTCAGGTGGTCGCGAGAACAAAAAGGGTAAGCCGCAACGCGACGAAAAAGCCCCTAAGCCCGAACGCTTGCACGGCCGCCATGTTTTGAACCGTTACGAAGACGGTATGGAGAAGTGCATTGGTTGCGAATTGTGCGCGGGTGTGTGCCCGGCCAAGTGCATCTATGTCCGTGGCGCGGATAATGATCCAGAAAATCCGACCTCACCAGGTGAGCGTTTCGGCTTTGTCTACGAGATCAACTACTTGCGTTGCATTCACTGCGACCTCTGCGTTGAAGCCTGTCCAACAGAGGCGATCACGGAGTCGAAGTTGTTTGAGTTCTCATTTACTAATCGCCAGGATGCGATCTATACAAAAGCCGAACTCGTCGTCGGTGATGATGGCAAGCCACAGCAGTTGCCGTGGGAAGACTGGCGTGAGGGCGAAGATATTTTGACCTCTGGTTGGTTGCGAGCAACAGCCTCTTCTGGCGATGCATCATTTGAAGGCGTTGTCGGTTGGAGCGGCGAACTCGGCTACGGCGTTCGTACCCCCGAGCCTGCTCAAGATGAAAGCGATGGAGCAGGACACTGATGGAACTTTTTGTCTTTGTTGTCGCTGCTGCCATGATTTTGGCTGGTGCTATCGGTGTTGTTGTTCGTAGTCACCCCGTGCATGCGGCCCTCAGTTTGATTCTCACATTGTTCGGCGTGGCTGTGATGTTCGTTGCCCAAGAAGCACATTTCTTGGCAGCAGTTCAGGTCATTGTGTATGCCGGCGCAATTGTGGTGTTGTTCTTATTCGTGATCATGCTCCTTGGCGTTGATCGCACCGAAGACATAAAGACCGAGCCTTTCAAGGTGCAACGTCCACTTGCAGTCATCGTCGGACTTGGGGTCATCGGTTTAGTGACGGCTGCCGTCGTCGCATCTCGTGATGTCGTATCAAGTCGTGGCTCCGGACTCGTGACCCCAGACATGGCTGATCCCGATTCGAATATTCGTCAATTGTCACGCAGCGTGTTTGGGGATTATGTCGTTGCCTTTGAAGTCACATCTGTGCTTTTAGTTGTCGCCGTCGTGGGCACTGTGTTGCTCACTCGTCGCGTGAAGCCTGTCGTGAAGGAGGCCTCATGATGTCGGCTCTCATGTCTGCTGCAACCCCAACGACGACATGGTATTTAGTGTTGTCGGCGGTACTTTTTGGTATCGGCACCGTCGGAGTTTTAGTCCGTCGCAATCCACTAGTGATGTTCATGTGTATTGAATTGATGCTGAACGCTGTCAATTTGTCCTTTGTCGCTTTCGCCAAGCGCATGGGCGACATCGGTGGTCAAACGACAGTCTTTTTTGTGATGGTTGTGGCTGCTGCTGAAGTCGTTGTTGGACTCGGCATCATTGTCTCGATTATGCGTAAGCGCCCAGGCGCCAACGTCGATGATATTTCGGCGTTGAAGGGTTAAGGGGCAGACGATGCTTGATCTGATTTGGTTGATACCGGCGCTTCCGCTTCTCGGTTTTGTTTTGATTTTTCTTTTCGGACGAATTCTTGGAGAACCAAAGGCTGGCATTTTGGCCACACTCATGGTCGGCGGATCTTTTGCCGTCAGTGTTGGGGTGTTCTTTGAGTTGCTCTCAAAGAACACTGAAGAACGTCGCCATATTTTCACTGCTTTTTCGTGGGTTCCGATCGGGTCTTTAAAAGTTGACTTGGCCTTCTTGGCCGACCCGTTAAGTATCACTATGGCGTTATTCGTGACGGGAATCGGTTCGTTGATTCATTTGTATGCGATTGGGTACATGCACGGTGATCCGAAGTTCTCCAAGTTCTTCTTGTATCTCAACTTGTTTGTGTTCTCGATGTTGATGTTGGTGTTGGGCGAGAACCTACTGGTGACTTTCCTCGGCTGGGAGGGTGTTGGAACCTGCTCTTATTTCTTGATCTCCTTCTGGCACACCCGCGAAAGTGCTGCGACCGCGGGCAAGAAAGCTTTTGTCACTAACCGAGTTGGTGACTGGGGTGTGATGATGGCGATGTTCCTAGCTTTTGGTGCAACGGGAACTCTCAGTTATGGCGGAATCAATCATGCTGCTGAATCTGGTGCATTATCAGCGGTGACAGCCACGGCGATCGCCCTGATGTTGTTTATCGGCGCCTGTGGCAAGAGTGCGCAGTTGCCGTTGTATATCTGGCTACCCGACGCGATGGAAGGTCCAACACCAGTCTCGGCTTTGATTCACGCAGCCACCATGGTGACCGCAGGCGTGTTCTTAATGACCCGTGTCAATCCAGTATTGGCAGTTGCTTACGGTTGGGCCCCGACAATCATTGCCATTGTCGGTGTGAGTACAGCATTATTCGCTGCGACTATTGCCGTCACTCAAACGGATATTAAAAAAGTTCTTGCGTACTCAACTGTCAGTCAACTTGGTTTTATGTTTTTAGCAGTTGGTTCGGGGGCTTATGTGGCCGCCATTTTCCACATGGTGACCCACGCCTTCTTCAAAGCGTTGTTGTTCCTTGGTTCGGGCTCGGTCATCCATGGAATGCATCACGAACAGGACATGCGCAAGATGGGCGCGTTGCGAATACTCATGCCCGTGACGGCGATGACATTCATCATTGGATGGTTGGCTATTGCGGGCGTGCCACCCTTTGCTGGGTTTTGGAGCAAGGACGAGATTCTTTTATTCGCCTTTGCTAAGAGCCCGATTCTTTATGTCGTCGGCATGATCACCGCATTACTCACCGCGTATTACATGACGCGCCAAGTGATCATGGTTTTCTTCGGTGAAGCTCGCTGGAACGATCACAGTGAAGAGCATGGGGCTCATGGAGATTTCAAACCGCATGAAAGTCCGAAGAGCATGTTGGCTCCGCTAGTGGTTTTGGCAGGATTGTCGGTCGTGGGTGGCGTGATGCAATTGCCATTCAGCAGCAAGACACACTTTTTAGAAAAGTGGCTTGAACCAGTCATTGAATTTGGCGAGGCTGATATTCATAAGACGTGGGCCTACGAAAACAAATATCTTCTGTTGGGAGTCGCTGTGATTGTTGCGCTCAGCGGCATTGCGCTATCTATTTTGGTTTATTCAAAGAAAAAGATTGCCGCTATTGAACCTGACATCATGGCTCAGGGTTGGTTCTACGATCGGGCAATCTCAAACTTCATGGGTGGTCCTGGTCGCAAAGCATTCGAAGGTGTGGCTTGGGCTGACAGCACGATCATTGATGGTGCTGTCAACGGGGTCGGCAAGGTTGTTCAACAATCCGGTGGCTTCCTGCGCAAATCGCAAAATGGATCAGTTCGAAGTTATGCAGCGGCCGTCGGTCTTGGTGTTGTTGCCCTCTTGCTGTGGTTCTTTGTTCGAGGGGTAATGCTGTGATCTCAATATTTGCCAGTGAAACCGGTGCTACTTTGCCGTTCCCGATTTTGACAGCATTGATTCTTGTGCCTCTAGTCGGTTCGTTGCTGACCCTCGTGAGTTCTCAGCGTCGACCAGAAATCACCAAACTGATTGCCCTATTGTCATCAGTTCTGACGGGTGCTCTCGGTCTGTGGATGTTGGCGTCCTTCAACACGGGTGAAGCGAGTTATCAGTTTGCTTCCAAGCATCAGTGGATTTCATCGTGGGGCATCGGCTGGCATGTCGGCGTTGATGGCATCTCGCTGTTTTTAGTCGTCCTCACAGGAATTCTGTTTCCACTTGTCATCGTGGGTTGTGATCCACATCATGATGAGAAACGATATTTGGCTTGGATCTTGTTGCTCGAGGCTGGCGTGATGGGATCCTTCTTAAGTCTTGATCTCTTCCTCTTCTTCTTGTTCTTCGAAATTGTCTTAGTGCCGATGTACTTCTTGATCGGTGGGTGGGGTTACGACCAACGTATTTACGCAGCAACGAAGTTCTTCTTGTACACCATGGTTGGCTCCGCCTTTATGTTGGTGGGAATCGTCACGACAGCGTTATTGGCCAAGAAAGATCTCGGGCACATCAGTTTTGATTTGGTTGAAATCGCGGAAGGTGCCAATTTCGCAGCCAGCACCGGTCGTTGGTTGTTCTTCGCCTTCGCCATTGCCTTCGCAGTCAAGGTTCCATTGTTCCCACTCCACACTTGGTTGCCTGATGCTCACACTCAGGCTCCAACTGGTGGATCGGTGATCTTGGCAGGTGTGTTGTTGAAACTTGGGACCTACGGTCTATTGCGCTTCGGTGTCTATCTCTTTCCCGAGGCAGCATTATGGAGTCGAGAGATTTTCCTCACTCTGGCAGTGATCGGAATTATCTGGGGGGCTGTTGCAGCCACCATGCAAAAGGACCTCAAGCGACTTGTGGCTTACTCGTCAGTCGCCCACCTTGGCTTCATCGTTCTTGGAACATTTGCTTTCACCTCGGAAGCGGTGGGTGGTGGGGTCCTGCAGATGATCAACCATGGTGTGTCCACAGGTGCTTTGTTCTTGTTGGTTGGAATGATTTACGAACGTCGCCACACTCGCTTGATCTCTGAACTTAAAGGCCTGCAAAAAGTCGCTCCGATTTTCGCCGCAGCCTTCATGGTCGTGATGTTGTCAAGTATCGGTGTGCCGGGACTCAATGGTTTTGTTGGCGAATTCTTGATCTTGATTGGTACTTTCAACACAGCACGTTGGTGGGTCGTTGTGGCCGCAACGGGCGTCATCTTGGCAGCGCTCTATCTCCTTTGGGCCTATCAACGAGTGTTCCACGGTGAGCCCGATGAAGCGAACTCATCTTTCCAAGAACTGCGTTTGCGAGAGGGTCTAGTGTTGTTGCCCTTTATCGGTCTGATCATTTTCTGTGGTGTGTATCCCAAGCCAATGCTTGATCGTATTGAACCCAGCGTGAAGTTGATCCTTGAACGCGTGGAAGAAAAGACTGGATACCTGGCACCTGCACCGGTTCTGCTTGAAGAAGAGCATGGGCAAGAGGAGGAAGGCTGATGGGTGATCAAGTGATGCAATATCCCGCCATTGATTGGTTAGCAATTACTCCGATCATCATTTTGCTTGGGGGAATGATGATCAATTTGGTCATTGCATCTCTCACGCGGGCATGGCCTCGGGCATGGTATGCCATAGCCACTGTTGAGTTGGCGGTGGCTTGCGTCATTGTTGAAATGTTTTTATGGCATGACGTCAATACTGATGGTTCGCGAATCATTATCAACAACGCCATCTCTATTGACCACTTCACTTTGTTCTGTTGGATTGGTATCGCCGTTGCTCTGGCCTTGGTCTCATTGTCAACGAGTGAATATTTACGTCGCGAGTCGCTTGATGGTCCCGAGGTTTACGCTCTGTATATTTGCGCAGCACTAGGCGCGATGATCATGACCGCATCGAACGACATGATTGTGTTGTTCCTTGGCCTTGAAACATTGTCAATCGCCTTGTATGTACTGGCAGCAAGTCATCGCCGCCGTGCCGAAAGCCAAGAGAGTGGTTTGAAATACTTCATCCTTGGCGGATTCGCCTCGGCATTCTTCTTGTATGGCATTGCTTTGATCTATGGATCGACGGGAACCACCAGTATTTCTGGTATCGGCAATGTGTTGTCAACTGAAGTATTCGTCAAAGGTGATGATGCGATGTTGCTCGCTGGAATTGCTTTGCTCATTGTTGGCTTGGCATTCAAAGTTGCTGTTGTGCCATTCCATTTCTGGACACCAGATGTTTATCAAGGTGCGCCAACACCAGTGACGGCGTTTATGGCCTCGGTTGGCAAGTTCGCTGCTTTTGCTGCGCTGGTACGAGTCGTGACCGTGGCATTGCCCACACGTGCTGAGGACTGGCGCCCCGTCGTGTGGGTACTGGCGATTTTGTCAGTAGTCGTCGGATCAGTTTTGGCGGTTGTGCAAACCGATGTCAAGCGGATGTTGGCGTACTCGTCAATCAGCCATGCTGGTTTCATGATGATTGGTATCGAGTCCATCGGGCACACCGGTGACGTCGATGGATTACCGGCCACCGTGATGTATCTGATGATTTATTCGGTCTTGGTGATTGGCACTTTCACTGTGGTTTCCTTGGTCACACGCACCGGTGATGCGAGTAGCGATATTGGTTCGTTCCGCGGTCTCGGTAAAGAGAGACCTGCTTTGGCATTGGCGATGACAGTGTTCTTATTGGCTCAAGCTGGCATGCCCTTGACATCAGGCTTCATCGCCAAGTTCGGGGTCATCAAAGCCGCTGCAACGAATCACAGTTACGCCGTGGCTTTAGTGGCGATGGTGGCATCTGTGATTGCCGCGCTGCTCTATCTGCGGATCATGATCAGCATGTGGCTCAGCGATACAGAGGCAGGGGACGAGAAGCGAGAGGCAATAGCGATTCCCGTGAGTGCAGGCTTCGTGGTCGCTGTTTCAGCAGTGTTCACCCTGCTAGTAGGCGTGTGGCCGAGTTGGTTGATTGACGCTTCACAAGCGGCCTTGCAACTCGCCAAGTAAAAAGTCTCGAATCGCAACCGATTTCAGTGTTCGGGTCTCCCCAAAACTGTCGTACCCTCGTGACAGACTGAACTTATGTTTGAGCCCCCCGCCTATTTGTCGCCTTCGTCGATTACAACATTTCGCGAATGCCCGATGAAATATAAGTTTTCAAAGATTGACAAGATCCAGGAACCACCAACCTGGTTCACCCACCTTGGTACTTTCGTTCACGAAGTGCTTGAACACTTTTATCAATTGGATGCCAGTGAGCGCACCGTGGACACGGTCCGCGCCACGGCAACTTCCCGTTGGCAAGAAAGTGACTGGGAGGCTCAGGTATTAGCACTGATCAAGCCGATGGGGAGCATCGCCGACTTCAAGAAGGCGGCCTTTGAATGCATGACCAATCTGTGGATTATCGAAGATCCGCAACAGACAGAACTATCGGGTATGGAACATGAGGTTCTGGCCAATATCGATGGTGTGCAACTGAAAGGGTACATAGATCGATTTATTATTGGTGATGATGGAAATGTGATCATTAGCGATTACAAAACTGGGGCGATCCCGAATCCGCGCTTCAAATCTGAAGATGACAAGTTCTTTCAGTTACTGGTGTATGCCTTGATGTTGCAAGAGGCGGATCAGGAAGAAACATCGAAGCTTCAGTTGCTGTACCTCAAGCACAGTGAGAATCATGAGATGATAGTGACGCCAGTCAGGTTGGCCGTTGCGCGCGGTGTCATTGTTGAAACAAAAGAACTCATTGATAAGGCCTGCGAAACCGGTGAGTTTGCCTGCAATACCTCAAAGTTGTGTGATTGGTGCTTCCACAAGTCTTACTGCCCAGCACACACCAAATA
>CAMAYS010000051.1:0-13808 GCA_945862545.1 Bifidobacterium breve
TAGCCATCGTTGGGTCAGCGATGTTGGGTTGGATCATCGCTCACATTCGTGATGGGTTGGCTTTTTCTAATCAGGCTCTGATTATTTGGGTTGGCATCTTGGCCATGGCGGGGATGGGGTTGATTGACGATGTCATCAAAGTCAATAAGGGGCATAATCGCGGAATTTTTTGGAAGAAGAAGGGTTTCATCACCTTTGGCCTAGCGTGCCTGATTACGTGGCTTTTAGTTGCGGTGGTTGATATTTCGGAAACGATCTCCTTGACACGCTTTGACTGGCCGGGCTGGAGCATTCCATGGTGGCTGTGGGTTTTGTGGACAGCGCTCATGATGTGGGGCACGACCAACGCTGTCAATGTGACTGATGGGCTTGATGGTTTGGCTGGAGGGTCGGCGCTGTTCGGATTTTTGGCGTTCACGGTGATTGGTTATTGGTCTTTCAGAAATCCAGAGATTTACGGCGTGTTGAATCACGGCACCGTGAACCCGTTGGACTTGGCTGTTTTGTCCGCTGCTTTTGCTGGAGCATGTGGCGGCTTCTTGTGGTGGAACGCCGCTCCTGCAAAAATATTTATGGGTGATGTCGGAGCACTTGGTATCGGCGCTGCTTTGGGATTGTTGGCAGTGGCAACTAATACACATTTCTTGCTCCCATTGATCTGCGGCGTGAATGTCATTGAAGCCGGTTCTGTAGCGATTCAAATGGCTGTTTTTAAAGCCTCCGGGCGAACTCGGCGTTTCTTTCGTATGACTCCGATTCACCATCATTTCGAGTTGATTGGTTGGCCTGAGACGACGGTCATTATTAGGTTCTGGATTATCGGTGGAGTCTGTGTTGCGGCGTCTTTAGCGTTATTCATCGGCGACTTCACTCGAATAAGTGATGCGTTGCGATGAGCGACCAAGTACTTGTCTATGGAGTCGGGATTGCCGGCATGGCGACTATCCGTGCCCTGATACAACGTGGGATTGATTTCATCGCCGTTGATGATCACCTGAATGAAGCGCAACGGCGAGCCCTAGCAGATATTGATGTTGAAGCGATTGAGTTACCCAAAGATGATCTCTTGAAAAAACTCATTGCGGATAGTGCGTTTGTGGCGCCATCTCCTGGCATTGCCGAACATCATCGCGTGATCATTGAGTCGTTGCGCCAATGCAAAGAAATAAAGACCGAGTTAGACCTTGCTTACGAATGGGAATCGGGACGTAGTGGCGGTGCTCGCCCGATCGTGACGGTGACTGGAACCGATGGCAAAACATCAACTGTGTTGTTAACACAAGCCATGCTGGCGGCGTCAGGTCGTCGACCAATTGCCTGTGGCAATACGGAGATTCCCATGGTTGAGGCCTTGGACATGGATGTTGATACCTTCGTCGTTGAAGCCACAAGTTTTCGTTTGGCCTTCGTGGAATCATTTCGTTCGCAGGCCTCAGCATGGTTGAACCTTGCCCCCGATCATCTTGATTGGCACACGTCCATGGAGACCTACGAGGCGGCGAAGGCTCGTCTGTGGAGAAATCTGAGCACAACGGACACCGCGATCGGTTTCGCTGGCGATGCGACCGTGATGCGCCATTTGCGCAATGTGCAGGCCCGTCAGATAGTTGTCGCTGAGCAGTCTGGTGATGGCGATTACTTCTGTCGTGATGGAAAACTTTGTGGACCTTTCGGTGAGATCACTGATACTTCTGCAATGTCTCGCTCGTTGCCGCATGATATTTCCAATGCCCTAGTTGCATCTGCGCTATGTCATGAAACTGGATTAGGTGAACTCTCAGCGATGAAAGCAGTTCTGCAGACCTTTATCGCCCCTCATCATCGCATTGAGTTCGTGGCACAAGCGCAGGGAGTGTGTTGGTTTGATGATTCAAAAGCCACGACTCCACACGCTGCGTTAACTGCTTTGCGGGGATTTGATTCGGTCGTTTTAATTGCTGGTGGACGCAATAAAGGGCTTGACCTTTCGGCGATGGCGCGTGAACCCAAGCGAATGAAGAGTGTCGTGGCAATCGGTGAATCAGCGGACCTCATCGCCCAGGCCTTTCACGGTGTATGTCCCGTTGTTTTTGCTGATTCGATGAACGCAGCGGTATCAGCAGCGCTCTCTTTGGCGACTGCGGGTGACACTGTGCTGCTGTCTCCAGGATGTACGAGTTTGGATTGGTACGGCGGATATGCCGAGCGCGGTGACGATTTTGTTCGCTGTCTCAAAGAAGCACTTGAATCAAATGTTCCACGAACTCAAAGCAATGGAGTGACATCATGACAGTTGCAGTTCAACGCCAAACTCGAAAGCCAAAAGAAATGTCGGATCGACGGCGGGCAGCCTTTGAACGAGCCCAATCAACACGTACTCAAGGCGCTAAACCTCGTTCGCGTTATCGCGAGAAGATAGGTAGCGGACCCAAACCTTTGGGTTTTTACATGATTGCTGCGATCACTTTTATACTCGTTGCATTTGGTTTAGTGATGGTATTATCTGCATCTTCAATTTATTCATTTAATAAAGAAGGAACACCGTGGGAGTATTTCTCCCGCCAGCTGTTATTTACTGTCGTGGGTATAGCGGGGATGGTTACAGCTATTACTTTTCCACTCACCTGGTTTCAAAAACACACCAAGAGATTCCCATCGCTGTCATTTGCGTCAATCTTGCCCGTGATCGGTGTGGGTCTGATGTTTCTTGCTTTCCTCCCTGGTATCGGCACCGAAGTTAACGGTGCACGGGCGTGGTTGCAGATCGGCCCTCAAACATTCCAGCCATCTGAACTCATGAAACTGTTCATCATTATTTATGGCGCCGACCTTTTGTCACGACGTGAGGCCGAAATGGGAAACCTGCGTCGTACTATGCGTCCGTTCTTAATTATGGTCGCTGCAGGCGCTGGATTAGCCTTGGTGCAAAGCGATATCGGTTCTTGCATCGTGATGATTGGGATCGCAGCGGCGGTTCTTTTCTTGGCCGGCGCACCCTTGCGGCCGATGCTGGGTGTAGCAGCAGTAGCAACACCTTTGGCGTTTTTGTTTATTCGCAGTAGCCCGGACAAGCTTCAACGTTTTACTTCTTTTCTGGATATCTATGGAACCCGCGACGACAAGAGTTATCAGGTCTACCAGTCCTGGATCAGCCTTTCAAACGGTGGTTTAACAGGTACTGGCATCGGTACTGGGTCGGGTAAGTGGGGTTATGTGCCATTGTCGCACAGTGATTTCATATTCGCCGTTCTCGCAGAAGAGATGGGTTTGCTGGGAGTTGTGGGACTCATCACCCTTTTCGCCTTCCTGATCTATTTCGGCCTTCAGGTAGCTCTTTCATGTCGTTACCGTTTTGGTCTGTTACTCGCTGGCGGTATCGCCTCTTGGTTCCTGCTGCAGTTAGTGATCAACGTAGGTGGGGTGGTTGGTCTCCTGCCGGTGACGGGGCTGACCTTGCCATTCATCTCTTTTGGTGGGACATCACTTATTGTTTCAATGGTGGCTTGTGGACTTTTGATGAACGTAGCCCGCAGTCCGAGATGACCTGTTTCGTAGTTATCGGCGGCGGCGGCACCTCTGGTCATGTTTTGCCAGCGATCGCTATCGGTGAAGCTCTCGTCGATTCCGGGAATGAGATCAGTGAAATTTTTTATACTGGAAGCCAGCGAGGAATAGAAACGCGTTTGATTCCAGCAACGGGAATGGGCTACAAGTTTTTCCAAGTGACTGGATTGCAGAGAAGTTTTTCTCTGAACGCATGGAAGAGCAATTTTCTCTTTGTGCCGCGGATGCTGAGGGCGCGCCATCAAGCAATTCGACTTCTGCAATCCATGACGCCCAAGGTTGTTGTCAGCGTTGGCGGGTATGCCAGTTTGCCGGCGGTCTTGGCTGCCAAGAAGTTAGGCATTCCCATTGTCGTGGTGAGTTATGACCGCACACCAGGGAGATCAAGCAGTCTGACGGCGCGTTTCGCCCAAAAGACGGCTGTGGCCTTTCCAGACTCGCAACTCCCGCGTGCCGTGATGACTGGCGCTCCCGTGCGGCGGGTGGTGCGCTCCGTTGATCGAGAACAAGACCGTGTGGCGGCACGCCAGCGACTCGGGATTGATGAGGAACGGTTTTTCATTGGTGTCATCGGAGGTTCTCAGGGTTCGGGAATGCTGAATGAGATAACACAACAATTCGTGCAAAGATTTGCAGATGATGATGATTTGGCTGTTCGACATGTTGTTGGACAGCGCTTCTTTGATGATTTCGAAAATCCAGTCAGTTCTGGCCAAACACGAGGCGTGCAGTATCAAGTGATTGCTTACGAGGACCACATGGAGGATATCTACGCAAGTGTTGACCTTCTCATCGGTCGCGCAGGGGCGGGAACGATCGCCGATGTAGTAGCGACTGGTACACCTTCAATTTTAATTCCATGGGCTGGCGCCGCCGATGATCACCAAACTGCAAATGCGGCATGGCTCACTGATAGTGGAGCAGCGATCGCACTGAAAGAGGGCGAGGTGGCGGATTTATTGATCACCAAGATCGAAGAATTGCGTGAGAATCCCCAACTCCTCGTGACAGTCGCAAGACATGCGTACGCCCTCGGAGCACAGAATCGCCAGGGTGCCATTGCCGAATTGATTCGAAGTGTGGCACAAGGTGTCAGATGATGAATGAGACGGCCTGTGATTTAGCAACTCAGCGGCGGATCCACGTGATTGGTGTGGGTGGGCCGGGAATGAGCGCCATCGCCACGACCCTGCAACAAATGGGTCACCTAGTTTCGGGCAGTGATATCAAGAACTCGCTGACTATAGACAGGTTGCGGGCACTCGGTGTGCAGATCAACATTGGTCATAACATCGCTGTTGTTGAGCATTGCGATTACGTCACTGCCTCAAGTGCTATCCCGCAAGACAATATAGAAATTGTGGCCGCTCGATCAGCGGGCACCATGGTGCTGAGCCGAGCTGAAATTTTAGCGGCGATTTGTTCTCAGCGACCGACAATCGCCGTGGCTGGTACGCATGGCAAGACAACCACCACCTCATTACTCGTGCGCATTTTTACTCATGCTGGTCTAGATCCTAATTTTATTGTTGGTGGCGATGTCTTGAATGAGTCAACTGGCGCGCGCTGGACAAATTCTCAATGGACAATTGTTGAGGCCGACGAGAGTGATGGGACTCATCTGCAATTGCCCCTGACTGGCAGCATTTTGACGAATATTGATTCTGATCACCTCGACCATTTCCACGATCTTGCCGGCATCACCGAGAGTTTCGCAATCTACTTGTCACAGATTCAGGGACCTCGAATTGTTTGCATTGATGACCCATTGATTCGCAACTTGCCTCATTTGGGGGACTGGTGCACCTACGGTTTTGACTCCACTGCCGACTTTCGCTGTGATGACGTCATCGCTACCGATGGACGGACCGAGTTCGTGATCACGGATCAGCGTGGTGACGGGTTAAGTGTTGCCGTTTCCATGTCTCTGCGGGGGATGCACAATGTTCTCAATGTCACTGGGGCCGTGGCCATGGCCGTGTCGTGTGGCATTGAGATGCAAGTCGCAGCCGATGCGGTGGAGACCTTTGATGGAGTCGGGCGGCGTTTTCAAATCATTGGTGACTTCAACGGGGCCACACTGATTGACGATTATGCCCACCTACCGCGCGAAATTGAGGCTGTGTTAGCAGCAGCAAAGTTTAGTGATGATGGATGGGAGCGAATTGTCGCGGTTTTTCAGCCAAATCGTTATAACCGTATGGCGGTCATGTCCACAGAATATGGCGACGCTTTTGCGAATGCAGATCTTGTGGTGATCACCGACATCTATTCATCTGGTACTGAAAAGATTGAGGGTGTCACTGGGGAGTTGGTCGCTGATGCTGTGCGTGCTCGGCATCCTGCGCAGCAAGTCTTATATTTCCCGAGTCGAGACTCACTGGCTGAGCAAGTATCGGCACTTCTGCAACGAGGTGACGTGTGCATCTCAATGGGTTGTGGCGATATTGAGTTCTTACCAGTCGAAATTTTGCAAACTCTTCACGGTAAGGCTCGTTGAGATGCCGATCAACGAACAGATAGCGGCAACCATTGCAGGACTTGGTGCATTGGCGCAATGTGACTTCGACATCTCTTCGCTGACGACCTACAAGGTGGGCGGTCGAGCCGCCATTTTCGTTCGCGCCGAAACGATGCAAGACCTGTTACTGGTGGCAGGGGTGGTCCGCGAAACAGGTGTGTTGATGATCCCCTTGGGGCGCGGCAGCAACGTGTTAGTGAGTGATCACGGCTTTGCTGGTTTAATTTTGCAACTTGGCGAAGTTGCGCAGCAGATTTTGCTTCCTCATGGCGAAGTGCGTGATGAGATGCAAGATGGTGTCGCGGTTGCCTGCAGCGTGACCGCTGGGTCGGCAGTGGCGCTACCAGTTTTGGCGCGGCGTACCGCTGCTGTCGGCATTCGTGGCTTTGAATGGGCGGTTGGAGTCCCAGGTTCGCTCGGTGGTGCCATCCGCATGAATGCAGGAGGGCATGGCTCAGATATGAGTGAGTCACTAGTGAGCGGGCAGGTTCTTAACTTCCGCACGGCTGAGATTTCAACGGTGCTGGCACCAAAGTTCGGACTTCGTTTCCGCGCCTCAGATATTGACGATCAGGAATTGATCATCTCAGGCACGCTTTCATTGACCTATGGGGGTCCGCAAGAGTCCCTACAGATGATTGATGAGATCGTCAAATGGCGCAGGGAGAACCAACCAGGTGGACAGAATGCAGGTTCGGTATTCGTCAATCCGGTGCCGGGTGAAATAACTGCTGGACAGTTGATCGATCGTTGTGGATTGCGTGGTTTTCGGATTGGTTCGGCAGAGGTTTCTATGAAGCACGCCAATTTTATTCAAGCGGATGTGGGCGGCTCAGCCCAAGATATCGTGACCTTAATGCGCCACATCCAACGAGTTGTCGGCGACACTTCTGGTTATGAACTTCGCAGCGAAATCCGCCTCATAGGTTTTGAGAAGGAATCTTGATGAAAGATCTATGGGCCCGCCTTTTTAATAGGGGCGACGCATTAGAGGCACTTGCGCCAAAGAAGGAGCGTGCCTGGGATACGAAAGTGTCAGCGGCGGGGAAGAAGCGAGTTCTGATTTCTGATGACTCTGAGGCTCCAAGTTCCAAAGCTTCTAGTATTTCGCAACGTCACAAAGTGAGTGATTCCGCTTCTGCCAAGGGTTTCGATCTCCGCCGTCTTGTGATAAGGAGTGCCAACGGTGCACGACGTTTACATTGGGCGAGCATGGTCGGCCTGGGAGCGGCTGTGATCATGGTGCTCTTGCTCTTGTTAACGAGTCCGATTTTGTCGATTCGCCAAGTTGATGTCGAAGGCGCGGTGTATACCGATCCAGTTCGTTTGGCTGAGGTGGTAGACGACTTAGATGGTTCGGCGATTTTGACTGCGGATCTGGACGCCGCTCAGAAAAAATTGCTGGAAATCCCATGGATTCGTCAAGCACGGGTTTCGATGCATCTCCCTTCACGAGTGACGGTGGAGATCGTTGAGAGAATTCCCATCGCCTTTTTTCGTGCCGTGGACGGCTTCAATCGGGTGATTGATCGCGACGGTCGGATCCTTGATGTCATTGAGGGTGATCCGACGGAGTTCACGCCGATTATTGGAACTGGACCGAACCTGTCGGCGGGGAGCTTTGCCGAACAGCCATTTTTAGGTTCAGCGCAGCTCATTAATGCCTTGCCCTATGAGCTTCTGCAGCGTTTGAAGTTGGTTTCGGTGACCCCGACAGGCGACATCTCACTTTCGCTGTCGGGAAATGTCGAGGTGCTTTTCGGCAGTCCCGATGATTTCCAGATCAAATTAGTTGGCATCGTCAACGAAATAAAGAGGCAAGGCACGAACCGTTATACGGTCCTTGATGTCTCAAGTGGTGAGCCCAGTGTTCGATGAGTGAGTACTCAGACTGGGTTAGACAGGCCGTTGAGCAGGACTTCAATGGAGAGCCTTGGGCAAGTATCCCCCCATTGGGGATCAAGAGATGCGAGACTAAGCACGGAATTGTTAGTGAAATGCAACTCAATGTCGGTTTAGCCGGCACCTGAAAGCGGAGGAGTCTCCCGACATGGTTGGTGGACAGACAAACTATATTTGCCAGATCAAAGTTGTTGGCGTAGGTGGTGGCGGCGTCAATGCCGTGAACCGAATGATTGAGCGCGACTTGCGCGGCGTTGAATTCATTGCCATCAACACCGACATTCAGGCTTTGATGACCAGTGACGCCGAACTCAAACTTGATATCGGTCGGGAACTCACGAAGGGTCTTGGTGCGGGTAGCGATCCCGAGGTTGGTCGTTTGGCTGCAGAGGCTCATCGCGACGAGATTGAAGATGCTCTCAAGGGTGCTGACATGGTTTTCATTGCTGCTGGTGAAGGTGGCGGTACAGGAACTGGAGCTGCCCCAGTCGTGGCCGAGATTGCTAAGGCTGCCGGAGCATTAACAATTGCGATTGTGACTCGACCTTTTTCTTTTGAGGGTCGTAAGCGGGCCGTGCAGGCTGATGCAGGTATCGCCAAGTTGAAAGAAAAAGTTGACACACTGATCGTGGTTCCTAACGATCGATTGTTGTCAGTGGTGGACGCTCGTGACACGGTGATGGAAGCCTTCGCCCGCGCCGACGAGGTTTTGTACAGCGGTGTCTCTGGTATTTCTGAACTGATCACGAACCCAGGATTAATCAACACCGACTTTGCCGACGTCAAGATGACACTGCAGAATGCAGGATCAGCGCTGATGGGTATTGGCTCAGCGAGTGGCGATAGTCGTGCTCGTGATGCAGCTCTCAAGGCCTTGTCAAGCAGCCTTTTGGAAGCCTCAATTGAGGGAGCACGTGGTGTGCTGTTGAATGTCACCGGTCCTTCGACAATGACCCTGATGGAGATGAACGAGGCAGCCGAGATTATTCACGGTATTGCCCATCAAGACGCAAACATTATTTTCGGAACCGTTATCAATGACGATATGGGAGACGAAGTGCGAGTCACGGTTATCGCCGCGGGTTTTGATCGCTGGGAAGGCGCACCTCAAGTGCGTCCAACTGGTCGCCCGGCAGGTCGCACTGCGTCGCCAGCACGGGATCCCAAGCCAGCAGCACCAGCCAAGGACATCTTTAGTACGGACGGCGAATCTGGTGACGATGGCGACGATGATTTTGACGTGCCATCCTTTTTGAAGTGAAGTAGAGAGTCGGTCTCACCTTGATATGAGTGAGATTGAGCGTATTAGGGACAACTATCTAGCACTCCTTGAACGTGTCCGTCGTTGTGGCGGTGAGTCGATCAAAGTGGTTGCTGTGACGAAGACTTTTCCAGCAAGTGTGATTCGGGCGGTGCAAGCTGCTGGTTGCTCGGCGATTGGTGAAAACTACGCCCAAGAACTGTTGGCAAAAATTGATGATTATCGTGCGACGCAAGTTCCTGGAGATTTTCTTCCCGAGGTTCATTTTGTCGGACGTCTGCAGTCCAATAAAATTCGTCAGATCGCTGATGTGGTGTCGGTGTGGCAATCAGTTGATCGTGACTCCGTCCTTCAAGAGGTGGCCCTGCGTTCGCCAGGAGCGCAGATCTTTATTCAAGTCAATGCCACCAACGAGATTGACAAAGGGGGTTGCCCACCAGATCAAGTTGAGCGCCTACTGGGGTTGGCAGCGCAACGCGGGTTAACAGTCAAAGGACTGATGGCGGTAGGTCCGAGCGATGGAGATACTCGGCGTACCGCAGAGGTATTTGCAGAAGTGGCCGGGTTGGGTCGCCAGTTCGGTCTTGAGGGACTTTCAATGGGGATGACCAACGACTTAGAGATCGCCATTGACGCTGGCTCCACACTGATTCGGGTGGGGTCAGCGATCTTTGGAGACCGTCCACCCATCGCCTGATAACACCGACTATTATTCTCTCCGATGTCAATATTTCGCCGTGCTTTGGATTATCTAGGTCTAGGTGAAGAAGACGCGTACGACGACTATGACGATGAGATCCAGGGAGATCGCACGGGTGCCGGCACCCGACCTATGGATCAGCGTCGTTCAGAGTTTGATGATGGATCCCGTCCAGTTGTACGACAAGTAACGCCGCGAGATACCGACCCAGTGCCGACGCCACGTCGACCAGTTTTTGATGATTCGTCTGGACAATCACGGCCTGGTCAAACCCAACGCAGTACGTCCGTGCGCACTCTTGGGGGATCGGTGCAAGGCGAGACCTATACCGTCAAAGCGATTCGATTTAATGATATTCAAGAAGTAGCGAATCGTTTTCGCGATGGAAGTCCAGTGATCTTGAATACTGAAGGTTGCGACGACGAAGTCGCCCGCCGCATGATCGACTTCTCCAGTGGCCTGTGTTACGCGATGCATGGCAAAATTGAGAAGGTCGCGAGAGGCGTGTATCTCCTCAAGCCTGCTGCTCGCTCAACTCAGCCCGAGTACTGATTCAGATGAGTTTACTCGGAGAGCTTTTACGCTTATATAGCTATGTCTTGTTGTTACGGGTGATCATCTCTTGGTTCCCACCATCTTCTTCAGGCGGGGTCCTCGCCACAATTCAATTGTGGTTGTACAAACTGACCGAGCCAGTTCTTGCACCAGTTCGCCGAGCGTTACCTCCCATGGGTGGACTTGACTTATCCCCAATGCTGGTGCTCATCTTGCTGCAAGTCCTCGGATCAGCGTTGTCGTAATTCCGATATCCTTGCGCAATCGTTGCCTTGCTGATTGAGACTGACCGCCATGACTGACCGCCGTTATCCCCCCGTTGAATCGCAGCCTTCCTTTCCCGCTATCGAAACAGAGATTTTAGAACGCTGGAAAAACGACGACACCTTTGCGGCATCATTGGAGAAACGCCCCGCGGGCTCAGGCGAGCCAAACGAATATGTTTTTTATGATGGTCCACCGTTTGCTAATGGTCTTCCGCATTATGGTCACTTGCTGACCGGCTTTGTGAAGGATGCGATTCCGCGTTATCGCACGATGAAGGGTCAACGTGTTGATCGACGCTTTGGATGGGATTGCCATGGCTTGCCTGCTGAAGTTGAAGCCGAGAAGCAGTTAGGAATTTCTGGTCACCCTGAGGTCGCAGCCTTTGGTATCGAAAAGTTCAACGAGTATTGCCGGACGAGTGTTCTGCGCTACACCAATGAATGGGAACGCTACGTCACCCGTCAAGCGCGGTGGGTTGACTTTGAAAACGATTACAAGACTCTTGATCTGCCGTATATGGAAAGTGTGATGTGGGCTTTCAAGACATTGCACAATAAGGGATTGATCTATGAGGGTTACCGCGTTTTGGCTTATTGCTGGCGCTGTGAAACACCTCTCAGTAATACCGAAACGCGTATGGACGATGTGTATCGTGACCGCCAAGATCCTGCCTTGACGGTGAAGTTCGCTTTAGATAGTGGCGAGAAAATTTTGGCATGGACGACGACTCCATGGACTCTCCCGGCCAACTTGGCTTTGGCCGTTCACCCAGAAGTTGTTTACGCGGTTATTGAGACAGACGGTGAGCGACTAATTCTTGCTGAGGCTCGGCTTGATTCTTATGAACGCGAATTTGGTGAAGCGCAACGCGTCGGAACTCTGCTTGGTTCAGATTTAGTTGGTCGGACCTATCAACCGCTCTTTGATTATTTCTCTGATACTGAGTCTGCGTTTCGGATCCTCGGTGCCGATTTTGTGACAACGCAGGACGGCACAGGAGTCGTGCATCTCGCTCCCGGATTTGGTGAAGAGGATCAGAATGTTTGTCTCGAGGCCGGTATCGCCACGGTGTGCCCGATGGATAGCCACGGTTGTTATTCCTCTGAGGTCACACCATGGGCAGGTCAGCATGTTTTTGAAGCTAACCCAGCGGTGATTAAACATCTCAAGCAGGTCGGTGTTGTTGTGCGTCACGATAGTTACGACCACTCGTATCCTCATTGCTGGCGTTGTGCCGAGCCTTTGGTGTACCGAGCCATCTCATCGTGGTTTGTTGAAGTGACTGCGGTGAAACAACGAATGCTCGAACTCAACCAGCAGATCACCTGGGTTCCTGAGCATCTCAAGGAAGGTTCCTTTGGCAAATGGCTAGCCAATGCTCGCGACTGGTCTATTAGTCGAAATCGCTTCTGGGGTTCGCCGATTCCAGTATGGAAGAGCGATGATCCAGAGTATCCGCGCCTTGATGTGTACGGAAGTTTGGCAGAACTTGAAAAAGATTTCGGCGTCGTCGTGACCGATCTACACCGTCCTGCCGTCGATGATTTGGTTCGCCCGAATCCCGATGATCCGACGGGTCGTTCGATGATGCGTCGTGTGCCCGAAGTACTTGACTGCTGGTTTGAAAGTGGTTCAATGCCCTTTGCCCAAGTGCATTATCCATTTGAAAATACCGAATGGTTTGAGCAGCATTATCCAGGCGATTTCATTGTTGAGTACATCGGTCAAACTCGAGGTTGGTTCTATACCCTGCACGTTTTGGCGACAGCACTTTTTGACCGACCTGCTTTTTCTACATGTGTCAGCCATGGAATCGTCTTAGGTGATGATGGGCAAAAGATGTCGAAGAGTCTGCGAAATTATCCCGACCCGATGGTCGTGTTTGATACTTATGGTGCAGACGCCATGCGGTGGTATTTGCTGTCGTCGGCGATTCTGCGGGGCTCTGATTTCTCGGTCACGGAATCTGGTATTCGTGAAACGGTGCGCCAAGTCTTGCTTCCATTGTGGAACTCTTGGTACTTCCTCAGTTTGTATGCCAACGCCGAAGGTACATCTGGAACTTGGAGAACAGACTCCAGCAATGTCCTCGATCGGTACATCTTGGCCAAAACAGCACAGATGGTTGAACGTGCAACGAAGGACCTTGATGCCTACGACCTCTTCGCTGCCTGCTCGGGAATCAGAGAGTTTCTTGATGTTTTGACGAATTGGTACATCCGACGTTCTCGAGATCGATTCTGGGAAGGGGATAAGGATGCTATTGATACTTTGCACACAGTTTTAGATGTGCTCTGTCGAGTTTCCGCTCCGCTATTGCCCTTACTGTCAGAGACTGTGTACACCGGACTGACTGGAAACCGAAGTGTTCACCTCGCCGATTGGCCATCAGCAAGCGAACTTGTCAGCGATCCTGAATTGGTGTTGGTCATGGATCGTGTTCGTGAAGTTTGTTCGGTGGCGTTGTCAATTCGCAAAGCACACGCTCGGCGCGTGCGATTGCCGTTGTCTGAACTCACAGTTTCTCATAGTGATGCACAACAGTTGAGTGGTTTCATTGACATCATCGCCGATGAGGTCAATGTCAAGAAGGTTTCTCTGTCGCATGAAACGTCTGCCGCCGCCTCTGCGGTATTGCAAGTGAATCCAGGTGCTTTGGGCCCGAGGCTTGGCGGGCGTACTCAAGATGTCATCAAGTCTGTAAAATCTGGTGATTGGAGACAAGAAGGGGATCGAGTTTTCGCTGGAGACATCGAACTCTTTGAGGGGGAATACTCCCTGAAGATGGCTGTCACCGCTGGGGCGGCGAGCGCGGCGTTAGGCGACGGCTTGGGAATGGTGACCCTCAATATTGAGGTCACGCCCGAACTTGCCGCCGAGGGCACTTCTCGAGATCTGATTCGCCTCGTGCAGCAGGCTCGGCGTGAGGCTGGTTTGGAAGTGAGCGACCGCATCACACTGACTTTGGGTGTTCCTGAAGCTCTGCGAAACCTGATGCAGCCATTTCTTGAAGATCTTTCTTCTGAAACCTTGGCGACTTCTCTGCGCTGGGCCGACGG
>CAMAYS010000052.1:0-13290 GCA_945862545.1 Bifidobacterium breve
TTGGCGTAACCATATTCAACGTAGGTGATGGCACCTTCGTTATATGGAGCAGCGACATAGTTGGCGACTCCATCTGAATACTGCTGGGCTGCGAAACCACTGTTGGGAAAATCTGGATACAGGGAGGTTGGTGCGCAACCCGAACCAAGCCTGGCTTGTTCACACAAATAGTTCCATGCAGCAGAAGATTGGTTTTCCAAGAACGCAGTGAATTGTGCTGACGTACCCGAGCCATCGGAGCGGATAACGGGTTTAATGCGAGTTGCTGGCATGACTCGTTGTGGATTGTCCGCAACAATTGCTGGGTCATTCCACATGGCGATTTGGCCACTAAAAATCTTGCCCAAAGTTGTTGCCGACAATTGCAGATCAGTGATTTTTTGGCCATTGGCCTTCAGGTTGTACATGAAGGCGGTACCACCAGCCACGATTGGTAGGTATGCATATGGACGGCCTGCGGCTGATGCAGTTTCATCGGCGGCTACGTCGCCGTTACGATCAATAAGTGCCGCTTGGAAAGGAATTTCTGAAACAGCGAAGTCGACCTGGCTTTGGTAGTAGGCAGCGCGACCGGCGGTCGAACCCACACCTTGGAAGTTGATGACGAGACCCTGACGAGCCACATCGGCACGCCATTGGTCGACGGCAATTTGGCTCCATGTTGAACCAGCACCATCCACTGGGGCCTCGGCGTGTACCACTGCAGGCGAGACGAATGCTAGTGAGGTGAATAATGCAGCGGTAGCTAGGACGAATTTCTTGATGCGACGCATCAGCCAAACCTTCCGTTTACGTAATCATTGGTGCGTGGATCTTCGGGATTGCTGAAGATGGCCTTAGTCTGACCTTCTTCGATGATGCGTCCAGGCTCGTTTTCAGCAGCCAAGAAGAAAGCGCAACGATGCGAAACGCGCTGCGCTTGTTGCATGTTGTGGGTCACGATAACGACGGTGATCGTTTCGCTGATTTCGCTGATGGTCTGCTCAATGCGTCGGGTTGAGGTTGGATCAAGGGCCGAACATGGTTCGTCCATCAACAACACTTGTGGGCTCACCGCTAGCGAGCGGGCGATACACAGACGTTGTTGCTGTCCACCAGATAACGCACGACCTGGGTCACCGAGACGATTCTTGACCTCGTTCCACAAACCAGCTTTGGTGAGACATGATTCGATGAGATCATCTCGTTCTGAACGAGTTGATTTAAGACCTGAGAGCTTGAGCCCAGCTAAAACATTTTCGGCAACAGTCATTGCCGGAAATGGGTTCGGCTTTTGGAAAACCATGCCGATACGACGTCGAACGTCGGTCACAGGAATTGCGCCACGATAGATGTCAACGCCGTCAATGAGAATTTCACCGGCCAGTGTTGCGCTTGGAACAAGTTCGTGCATGCGGTTGAGGGTTCGTAAGAAAGTGCTCTTTCCGCAACCAGAAGGTCCGATGAGAGCCGTGACTTGGCCGGGTGCCATGTCAAGGTTGACTCCTTCAAGAACTTTTTTCGTTCCGAACCAACATGCAACATTGCTCGCAGTCAATCCTGCGGCTTTATGGCCAGGATCAAGCAACGAGATGTCTGATGACATCGCTGTTGTGTTAGATGAAGTGGTATCGATTGACGTCATGCCAATCCCTTTCTCTTAAGTCGACGCTTCTTTAGTCGGCTGATGTGGTCTGGACCTCGTCCACCAATTGCTCGGGCGATAACGAAGAGAACGAGAACGAGGATGACGAGCACTAACGCGCCAGTCCATGCTCGCTGTACTTGTGCTTCTTGGGGAAAGCGGATGAGTCGGAAAACGAAATAAGGCAGCGCATCTTGCTTGCCAGACAACGGATTGGCATTCATAACGAAGGCACCACCGACAGTCAAAATGAGCGGTGCGGTCTCACCGATAACGCGGGCAACGCCGAGAATGACAGCGGTGACAAGACCAGATTTGGCTGTCGGTAAAACAACTCGTGACGTAGTTCGCCATTCTGTTCCACCAAGGGCCAGCGATGCCTCGCGAAGGCCACCGGGGACTAGTCGTAACACCACTTCAGATGTGCGGGTACCCGTCGGCAAGAACAAAACAGCAAGAGCGAGTGAACCTGCCAAACCAGTTTGCTGATTACCGAGGGCCAAGATCCAGGCCGCGTAAATAAAGAGACCAGCCACAATTGATGGAACAGCGCTCATTGCGTCGATGATCATACGGAGTGGTTTGGTGAGACGACCCTTGACTTCATTGAGGTACACCGCCGTCGTGATACCGAGCGGAACCGAAATCAAGCTGGCGATTCCGACTTGTTGAAGTGTGCCGACGATGGCGTGAGCACCACCACCTTCGGTTGCATCACTGAGTGCGCCAACAAACTTTTGATCTTGCGTGAAAAACTGCGGGCGCAATGATTGGTAGCCCTTGCTGATGACGTAACTGAGCACCAAAATTAAGGGAACAACTGCGACCATTCCACCAGTCCAGATGAAAGTTCGTGCCAAATGGTCTTTGGCTTTGACTGCGCCACGTAGTTCCCAAACTGCCACTGTGGAGATGATGTTGAAGAACACATACCAACACACCAAAAATCCAAGTGCGCCGGAAACTGGCAGCAAGATTTGGAAGAAAAAGTAACTCAGTGCCAATGCCGAAATAGCAGAGCCAGTCATCACGATGACATCGACGATTTCGATATCGCGAATCTTGATACGTTCTTCGGTGTTGATCTTGTCTTCGCCGCTGTCGTTTACGGTCGTGTTCAGAGTCGTGGTCATGTCAGATCTCCGTTGACGATCCGGATCGTGACTTGCTGACCACGGTTGAGGCCGCGGCGTTCACAAGCAGCGTGATGATGAAGAGTGCGAGACCAGCGGCCATCAAAGCACTAATTCCGAATGTGCTTGATTCACTGAACTTCAGTGCAATCAGTGCAGCGATGCTGTTTGAGCCCTGATCAAGAATTGACCATTTGGCAGTAAAAGCGGGCGAAATGATGAGCGTGACTGCGATGGTTTCGCCGAGCGCGCGACCCAGGCCGAGCATTGAGCCACCGATGATTCCGCCACGACCAAATGGCAATACCACATCGCGAACAACTCCCCAACGAGTTCCACCAAGAGCCATGGCTCCCTCGCGTTCGCCTGGGGGAGCCTGTGAGAACACTTCACGCATAACAGCGGTACAAATGGGGATCACCATTAACGACACGATGACGCCAGAGACGAACGTTGAAGACGGGAAGATGCCGAGTGAAGTTCCGTATTGATCGTCAACATGGAAAAAAGGAATCCAACCCAAGTGATCGGCCATCCACTTCGACAAGGTGATCAGTCGGGGCTGTAAAAAGAACAAGCCCCACAGGCCGTAGATCAAACTTGGTACAGCCGCTAAAAGGTCAATCATCGCTGTGAGCAAACGGCGCATTTTGCGGGGAGCGTATTCGGTAATGAACAGCGCTGTCGTCAGCGCTACCGGAACCGCAATGAAAAGCGCTACGACTGCGATTTGTACGGTGAAGGGCAAAATTGCGGCGATGCCGAATTTTCCACCTTGATCAGGGGCCCACTCAGAATCGGTGAGGAAACCCCAGCCGGCGACCTTGAGAGCGTCATACCCCTTGACTAACAAGAAGCCACCGATGAGACCCATCAAAATGAAGGTGATGACTGCCGAACTAGTAGCGACTGAGCGGAAGATTCGGTCAACGCCCGAGCGACGCACGACTGGGTCAACGACCTCGTCGAGAACTGGTATGTGAGCAAGGTCGGCGGGGGCGGATTGACCTACGACTGACACGACATACTTCCTAGGACCTCTATCTGACATCAAGTTGGCGCAATAATGAACGGAAGGTGAATTCGCAACCAACGGTCCGTGAGCCCGATAAATGAAGGGCTCTGCGCCTCCTATCGTCAGCATTTATGAAGGTTTCTTCGTCTTTCGTAGTTCGCCAGGATCCACTTGAGGTTCGTGAGAAATCGTCGATCCGCCAAAGGGTTGCTCTCGTCATCGCCGTGGTCTCTATTGCCATGATTGGGACGGGTCTCGGAACCCACAAAGTCTTGGCCGAACCTCCAGTACGAGCCGATTCGACGGGTATCGGCACAAGTGGGCGCGCCGGGTCTGCAAGCCCTGGAACAGCACTCTCAAACGAAGTGGTGACAGTGTCGTGGAGCGGATTTAGTCCTACCTTGCCTAACGGCTTGTACGGCGTTTTGATCGTCCAGTGCAAAGGAACCCCAGCAACTCTGGCCGACTGTTATATGTCTGAGCCGTATCCCGACATAACAAACGGAACCCGAGTGTTGAGTTCAACTGGATCTGACGGAACAGGTTCGGCTCGTATCGAGATTCGCCCATCGGCGTATTTGCCTTTGCTGAACTGTTCAGAAATCAACGCTTGCTCGGTTATGGCGTACGAAAATGATGGGCAGACCATACCTGTGGGCGGATTACCCGCCAATCGAGTCATTGTGCCACTCGCTTTTGCCCGGTCGCAAGCAGACTGCCCAAATATCACCGACTTCGACGTGCGCGCTGATGGTTCGGCGACATCGGCCGGATTGTTCTATGACTGGGCCGCCAAGTTGTGCAACGGCGATAACCCTGTGGTGGTCGACTACACCGAAAATTCAAGCACTACCGGACGAGAAAACTTCTTAGCTGGTCTCACCGATTTCGGGGTCACGGCGTTGCCCGCAACAGCAGAAGAATTGGCGGCACATCCCGATCATCGTGATTTTTCTTACGTCCCACTTGTTGGCAGCGCGGTTGTGATCGCCTACAACTTCACTGATCCGTTCACGGGTCAACCCCTTGACAACCTGGTTTTGTCTCCACGCCTTGTCGCGCGCATTATCACCGCTACATCACTTGAAACTTTCTTTCAGGACCGAGAACTGCAAATACTAAATCCTGGAGTGCGGCTTCCTACGTCAGTGTTGGCACGTCCATTGATTCGTGCGGAGCGCAATGCAGATACGCGCATCCTGACAAGTTGGTTTTCTTCAGATACCACGGCGCAGGGATTTCTCAGTGGAACTGACAGTTTTAGAATTCCGGTGAACCCCGACTACGTCGGGTACACATATCCTCAAGACATTTTTGAAACAGTTTCTCAAGACATTTTCTATTTGCCCCGCCAGGGCCAACGTACAGTTTCTCTGAAATTGTTCTACGGTGTGACTCCAACCGGAACTGCCCGCGAAACTACGACATCGACAGGAATTATTGGTGTTGTTGACCTACCGACAGCTAAGCGTTTCGGTTTGAAAGTTGCCAAACTTGTTCAGTCCGATGGGACATCAGTTGCACCGACCGATGACTCGATATTGGCGGGTATCGCCGATATGGATACAACACCTGAGGGTCTATTAGTAGCCGACCCGACTCCCGAAGATTTGGCTGCTTATCCTCTTGTCAAAATTGACTACGCAATGGTGCCAAAGAATTTTGCTACTCAGGGCAAAGTAGACAACGTTTTGAGATTGTTGCAATTTGGTCTCACTGACGGTCAGACAGCATTGCCAGCGGGATATGTTGCTCTGCCCGAATCATTAAAGTCAACAGCACTCTCGGCCGTGGCAAATATTTCGATTCCGACGACAACAACAACGACGACGATTCCGACGACAACAACAACTGTGGTGCAAAATAAGTATTACCCGCCGGCAACTACGGCTGCACCCGAGACAACGACGACGACAACGACGACGACAACGATCACCAGCACGACAACAACGTTGGCACCGATTACGGTTCCTGGAGTTGCTGCTGAATTGCCCGGCTCTGGCTCATCAAAATCAGGCGTGTTGTATGCCGGCCTCATTGGACTGTCAGGTGCGGCGTTGATGGGCACAGTGAGGCCCCGAAAAAAGGTTGCGAAATCATGAAACTTCTGAATGAAAACACAGACCTCCGCCTGCGAGTGAGATGGGGCGCGGGGATTCTGCTGTTTTTAGTAGTGGGCTCGTTCGTCTACGGCAAAGTTTTTACCCCAATGTCTGAAGGACGGGCACAAACTCTGTTAGAAAAAGAATTTGTACCAGCATTGTTAAACGGTATTGCCCCAGTTGGGTATCCGATTGAGAGTGGAACGTCTGTTGCCTTACTTGAGGTAAAAGATATTGATCTTCGTCGCGTCGTCATTGAGGGCACGAAGGCTGAAGATCTGGCGAAAGGTCCTGGACACTTAGTCGGCTCGGCGATCCCAGGCCAACCAGGTACGTCGGCAATTTTGGGTCGGTCAAGTACATATGGCTCGGCCTTTGATCGGATTGATGAATTGAAAGCCGGTCAAGAGATAGTGATCACCACCTCGCAAGGTGAACACACTTACGAAATTGTTGACTCGACGGTCCGCTCAGCCAATGATTCGGCAGCGTTCATTGGTGAACGAAATATGTTGTTGCTGATCACCGGAGTTGGTGGATCGTCACCTGACAAGCGTTTGGTTGTTCGTGCATTACTCACGTCGCCAGTTTTTTTCGCGGGTGCACCCGCAGTTGATGTGCAAACATCAACCGCTGAATTAGGTCTTGAAGGTTCAACACAATCGCCAATTCAACTTGCCGTATGGCTGTTTTTGTTGATGTTTTTGCTGATTGGCCTGGTGCCGATTTCGCAACGAATTGGTACACGAGTTACTTGGCTTTTGGCAGTACCGCTATTGCTCGTTGTTGCTACTCAGGTCTGGCACAACGCCAGCTTGATGTATCCCAGCATCGGCTGAACAATTTCTCATTCGTTAGCGATTGTTCATCTTGGCGTTACCCAACGCTGACTTCGCATTCACTTCATGTGAGCAGTATTGGGTCGTTAACTAGACCTCTCAAAAAAGGAGAAAACTGTGAAGAAGTTGTCCAAGGCAGTATTGACTGCCATCACTCTTGCTGGAATGCTCGCCATTCCGAGCCAAGTAAACGCTGGAGCCGATAGTACGACCGGTGACATTTTGGGAATCGCTGGATCAGACACCACGTTCTTCGTAATGAACGCCCTGGTCGACGGTCATAACTTGAGTACTCGTTATAACCCCAACGGTGACAAGGCTGTCAACATTCCGCCGTTGGTTAGCGCCAACGCCAACGTCGAATCTGGCGAAGCGAATCTTGCGACCGCTGCATGGTTGAAGGCCGCTCGTTTGGGATGGCCAGGTGGAGCAGTACTGCCCGCTGACGTGAACTGCACAACTCAGTATGTTTTCGGTGGAGCAGGATCCACTGACACCTTGCAAGACGGCGACGTCAGCGGAACTTCTGGCACCGACATTGACGTTCCATTCACATCTGTCACGTCGGTGCCTGGTGCGCCAAGCGCCGGAACTTATACTGTTCGACTTGGAGTTCAACCGCCGAACGGTTCTGGCGATGGACAAAAGGCAATTACCGGTTCTGCCGTCAAGGGTGTGACCTACGCAGCAGGTTGCCTGGATATCGGTCGTTCGTCATCGGCTCCAACTTCGAGCAATGGATGCACATCAACATCTTGTGAATCATGGGCTTTCGCCCTCGACGCAATTGGTTGGACATCCTTCCCCGGAAACTCCAATGTCGCAGTTTCTAATGGAATGGTCACGGCTGACTTCAACAAGATTTACCAGTGTGCAACGACAAGCTTTGACGCCAATACTGACGGTGACTATTTCGATACAGGCGACTTCAAGATCGGTTACCCCAAGATTCGTTATTGGGGTCAGTTAACTTCGAACTACAACGTGAGTGTCGAGCCTGCGAAAATTGCGGCCTACCGCATCCAGGCTGGTTCAGGAACTGGTAAAGACGTTGCCTCGATCTTCATGGGTCGTAGTGATGGAATCGACTCAGCTGTTTTGGCCGATTGCGATGGCTACCCCAGCGCAACGCTCAATGACAAAGACTCAAACACGGCCACCTCTTTCACCTTCCCGATCGTCCAAGAGCACGACTGCCGCAACGTTTCAGATGCTGACAAGCCCAACGCCATTTGCTTTTACGGCTACAGCCGCTGGGTCTTGCAGGCTCGTTCACTTGAACCCGATAAGCGCAACGGTGCAGTGTTCGGTAAATTTGGTCCGAACTCGAGCGAGTTGAAGCGGCCATCTTTCAGCACCATCAACGCCTCGGAGACTCGCTACAAAGGAACTCGCTATGTGTACAACGTTCTTCCGTTGGGCGCTCTTGGAGTCGATCTAGGTCGTACGCCAGACGCACGCCGCTTTGTTGGAGTGTCCCTACAGCCTGCAGGTTGTACTGATGGCATTGAAGGTGGCGTAGATGACTGCAACTTCGACGGTGATCTCACCGACACTGGTGTCGCTGTTGGAGCGGTTCCAGGATACGTGTGTGGCGATGCGACTGCTCGTCGAATCATTGCTTCATTTGGTTTCAAGCCGATTGCATCTGGATTGACTTCTCTCGCCAATGCTGCATACGGCACGTCATACTGCCGCTATAACCAAACCGCACTGTCGAACAGCTGAGCGGACTGAGGACACACACATGAAAAAGCTTTCATTCTTCGCCTTGTCGGCGTTGGTTGGTACGGGCGTGGTGCTGGGGACAAGTCCCCAGTTGCCCGTTGCGGCCGCCACGCCGGCGAGCGCCACACTTTTAGTTACTGGAACTGCCGGAAGTGCAAACTCCGGCGTCGGTGATTCGGGTCTAGGACAAGCATGGGGAGTCGACACCACCTTGGTGGACTCAACTCGCTGGACCGTATTTGAGTCCTCGGCAAGCAACTTGGTTGCTAATGACACCAACAACGCCTCGGACATCTTTGTCACCGATGGCACGACCACCACACGTCTTTCGGTGAGTGCTAGTGGTACCGAAGGAAGTGCTTCGGCAAACAGTTTTGACCCCAGCATTTGTGGAACCGGCCGTAAGGTTGTCTTCACGACAGATAATGAATGGGACGAAACTGACGCCAACGGAGCAGAAGACGTCTATGTCATTGACCGCGACGCCGATGCTGATGGCATCATGGACGAGTTTTCGCAGGCGAGTGCCGTCACAACTTCAATTGTGAGTGTTTCATACAACGCTGACACAACTGAATACGACATTTCATTCCTCGGTGCAAACTCTGGAGTCATCAGCGATGATTGTTCCAAAGTTGCCTTTGTGACCGACATGGACTTTACGATGGAGGACCTGAACTTCGGTCCCGACGTGTATGTGCGTGACTTGGCATCGGCAACTACTGCGTTGACCTGGGCATCGAAATATGCCACGAATGGATCAAACGGTGGTGGTTACTTGCCAGCTATTTCGGGTGACGGCTCCAGTGTTGTTGTTTCAACTGAATCAACCGACCTCGTGAGCGACAGTGGAACTGTTGGTGGCTTGGTGCTTCGCACTGCTAACACGGGTTCATACCTAACTAGTACTCCTGCTGGCGTTGCTTCCATTACGACTCTTGCTGATAGCGAGCGTCCGGCGGCGATCACCCCCGACGGGACATGTGTTGCATTCAAGGCTGACCGTGGTTACGACCTCTTGGCTGGCGGTACTGGCCCCGCACAGGGAATTTTCTTGTGGGATAACCGCACTGGTACACCAGTGATTTCCTTGGTCAGTATAGCCTCTGATGGTTACGCCGCGAGTTCCGCATCGAACCCACGCATTTCGGATGATTGTCGTCTCGTGGCTTACCAGTCCGACGATGAATATTTGTCAAGCGAAGACACCAACGGAAAAACGGACGTGTTTTTGTATGACACTTCAACTGCGACAACTGACTTGGTGTCGACTCTGGCGAATGGGAATAGTGCTGACGGCAATAGCAGTGTTGCTGCTCTTGATTGGAATCCGACGACTCGATCTGGAGTCGTACTCATTACCTCCAGCGCTTCAAGTATCGGCGGGGCCAGTGGCGGAGGAAGTATCAACCTCTTCTCGGTTCCATTCTCCGTGGCTGAGGTTGCTAGTGCGCCGACGATTGGTACCGTGACTGCGAGTGCAGGCAAGTTGACTGTGGCTTTTACGGCACCGTCATCTGATGGTGGTGCGTCGATCACTAATTATGAGTACTCGACCAATAATGGTACGACGTGGAAAGCGTTCAGCCCTGCTGACACGTCAACTCCGTTGGTGATCACCAAACTATCAACGAGCACTGCGTCGCTGGTTAATGGCACCACATATCAAGTCAAGATCCGTGCCGTGAACTCTGCTGGTAGCGGAGCAGCGAGCGCTGCGGGGTCCGGCAAACCGTTCACCGTTGCTGGTGCGCCGATGATTGGTACCGTGACTGCGAGTACGGGCAAGTTGACTGTCGCTTTTACAGCTCCGTCATCTAATGGTGGTTCGTCGATCACTAACTATGAGTACTCGACGAACAATGGTGCGAACTGGAAAGCGTTCAGCCCTGCTGACACGTCAACTCCGTTGGTGATCACCAAGTTGTCAAACAGCAGCAACAAATTGGTCAAGAACGCCACGTACAAAGTCAAGATTCGTGCCGTGAACTCTGCCGGTGGCGGAGCAGCGAGTGCAGTGAAGAGCATTAAAGCTAAGTGAGTTAACGAATTCTCATAGTTGAGCCATGTAATGATGGGCTGGGTGTCGAGTGAAAACTTGATACCCAGCCCATTTTGGTTCTGATGATCAACGCAGGTAACGAGTAGCGTTCACTGGCGTGAGGGAACTACGTATCGGTGTCGTTGGTACGGGGCTGATGGGTTGCGAGCATATTCGCAATGTTCTGGCTCTAGATGGCGCTCGGATCACCGCTGTCAGTGATCCTCATGAGACGTCATTGGTGTGGGCTCAAAAGAATCTCGGTGAGAGTGCTCGCGATGTGGGTATGTTTGGCGATCATCGCGATCTGCTCGCCTCAGGTCTGATTGATGCAGTGATCGTGGCCTCACCTAATTTCACCCACGTTGATGTCCTGCGTGATGTCCTGGCGACTGAGATTCCCGTCTTAGTCGAGAAACCCATGTGCACGTCCATTAGGGACTGTCAGGACATCGTTGTGGCGGCAGAGAATCGCTCGGCGATCACCTGGGTTGGTCTCGAATATCGTTACATGGCTCCCATAGCGAAACTTTTAGAGGTGATTCGTTCGGGAGAACTTGGTGAGTTGAAAATGCTTGCAATTCGCGAACACCGATTCCCGTTTTTAGTCAAGGTTGATAACTGGAATCGTTTCTCTCGCAACACGGGTGGGACACTCGTCGAGAAGTGTTGCCATTTTTTTGATCTGATGAATCTGGCAATTGGAGCCCGACCCATGCGGGTGTATGCCAGTGGGGGACAAGATGTCAATCATCTCGATGAGATCCACGAAAATGAACGTGCGGATATTCTTGACAATGCTTTTGTGATTGTTGATTACGCCAATGGGGTGCGCGCCAGTTTGGATTTATGCATGTTCGCCGAGGCTGGGCGCAATGAACAAGAGATCGTCGCTGTGGGCTCGCTGGGTAAGGCTGAGACAGCGCTACCGGGAGATGGACAGGTCTATGTCGGTCGCCGCTCAGATCGAGTCGTGACACCGCATCTGGCCACCATGGATGCAAGTGTCGCTCATGCTGGGTTCCACTTTGGAGCCAGTTTCATTGAAGTAGCGAAGTTTTGCGAAGCCGTACGTGATGGGCGTCCACCTGAGGTAGGCGTGCGTGACGGATTATGGTCGGTAGTGATTGGAGCGGCGGCTCATCGTTCAATCGATGAACAGCGATCAGTCTTGATCAGCGAATACAACCTTGATCGAAATGATTAGCTTTCGCTGATCGTGATCGATTCAATCTTGATTTCTTGAAGCGGCGGAACACCATTCGATGAAGGATCATCATTGCCCGCAGCATCAAGAGCCACGACCGTCGTGTCTAGACCGTCGGTGACTTGGCCGAATAAGGTGTAATTAGGAGCCAACCCGACACCCTGAGAGCCAGTGATCACGAAGAATTGGCTGCCGTTGGAATTGGGTCCCGAGTTGGCCATTGCCAAGGAGCCAATTTTGTACTCACCGGCAGATGGCAATTCGTCAGCGAACGTGTATCCAGGTCCACCCGAACCAGTTGCCGTCGGATCTCCGCACTGGACCATGAAAGCGGGGATTGCACGATGGCAAATGGTGCCGTCAAAGTACTGATGTCGTGCCAAGTTGACAAAGTTGTTGACGGTGCCGGGGGCTTTCACGGGGTCAAGAATCGCAGTGTATTCGCCCATATTGGTGACCACAGTTGCCGTGTAAGTTTTGCTTGGATCGATGCACAGTGCGAATGCGTCGGCGAACTCTTGAGTCTGAGTTGTGGCACCCTCAAGCGGGGCGCACTCGGTTGTCCCATAGGTAAATGCACTCGGGGCCGTTGTGTCGCCAGGTATTGAGGTGTCGCTGGGGGCCGTTGTGTCGACTGGTGTTGTGGTGTCCACTGGCCCAGTCGTTTCTGGAGCCGAGTCATCGTCCTTGGTGGACAAAGCGATGGCGAAGAACCCTGCTACAAGCACGGCCACAACAAGCACGATACGCACCGTTTTTTTGGTCATTTTCTTGCGTTTGACAGCCCGCATTTCGGCTTCGCGGCCCATATGACGATTCATCTTTTTACGCTCACGTTTTGCTGTTCCCACGACTATGAAGGTTAGCGGGATCCACCTCAATCGCCTAGCCCGCTGGTGCGAGGTAAAACAACCCTGTCTGAGGGCAACGGACGGGTAACCTCAATGAGTTGTGGCGCTTATTGTTCAAAAATACGGAGGTACGTCGGTCGCTGACCCCGATCGTATTCGGGCTGTAGCCGAACATGTGGCGTTCACCAAGCGCCATGGAAATGATGTCGTGGTAGTTGTCTCAGCGATGGGCAAGTCCACAGACAATCTCATCAAACTGGCTAATGATGTCTCGGGGGTTCAGCCCTCACGTGAACTCGACATGCTGTTGAGCACTGGTGAGCGGATCTCGATGACATTGGTGTGTATGGCACTTGCTGGAGTCGGCATTGACGCAATCAGTTTCACGGGCAGTCAGGTGGGAATCATCACGGACACTGTTCACACCAAGGCAAAAATTTTGGAGATTAAAGGCGACCGCGTGCGCGAAGCTTTGGCACAAGGCAAGGTCTGTGTCGTGGCTGGTTTTCAAGGCGTGAGCACTGAAAAAGAAATCACCACGCTGGGTCGTGGTGGTTCAGACACCACCGCGGTGGCCTTGGCTGCCGCCTTAGGCGCCGACAGTTGCGAGATCTATACCGATGTCACGGGTGTTTTTAGCGCTGACCCGCGCATCGTTCCGCAAGCGCGCAAATTACAGTCAATCAACTTTGAAGAAATGCTGGAAATGGCTGGAGCAGGGAGCAAAGTTTTAGCTCTGCGATCAGTTGA
>CAMAYS010000053.1:0-13258 GCA_945862545.1 Bifidobacterium breve
TGACGATGAGTACGGTCAGTACTTCAAGGTGGCGCGTTTATTTGCCCGCATCATTGGTCGACCGGTGATCATGCGCGAACTTTCGCGAGTCGGAATGCAAAGTCGCACTCTGATGGAATGGGTTGTGAGAATCATGGCCAACTTGTTGCATCCCGATGAAATCGGACCAGCAGAAGTGGCCTATAAAGCGGCAGTGGCAATTGTTCGACTCACACCTAATGCGTAATTCGTCGCTGCATTAACCCTTACAACGCACAGCAGATACTTGTGCTTGAGAAAGATCCACAATTGTCACGTGCCGCTTCTCATATTTGGCAACAAACGACGCGAGGTTTGGTAGTTCTTCTCGACACCGACGCACAACGACATCAAGTAGAGGAACTTCCATACCGTTGGTGAGTCGGGCGTAAGTGACACCATCAAGCAATTCTTCGATAGGTGGCAACTCAAGTTCGCTACTGCCAACTGCTGGAGCGGGAACTAACGAAAACCAGACGATGCCGTCGCCTAAAGTGTCAGCCAAAATAACGCACGCGTTGAGCGCCTCTGGAAATAGACAAGTTGATTCCCCCATTGTTCCATCAGCGATCGTTAACACTCGGCCGTCAAGTAACACTGCAGTCGCATCACCATTTGATATTCCATTTGATACTGACCACGCTTGGTCGGAACGCACGGTTGACGTTTGCGCAATAAGATCAATGCGACGATTATTTGCCTCCACGACAATCTGATTGGAGTCGCTTGAACCTTGGCAAGTCCATAAAAGTATTGTCAGTGCACATAAAGATGCCAGAGTCGCCCAATATCGCCAGGAGAGAAACTGTCGCATAGGTGAAGCGTACGGGGTCAGAGGGCGACGGCGAGGGCAGCTCGGTGAAAACGCTCTGCTAGGTCATCCATCACGACATCGTCATGACCCAAGCCGACAAAAATTGCCTCGTAAGCCCCCGGTGCCATTGCCACACCTTGAGCCAACAGTGCGTGAAAAAAGCGCGCGAATAACTTTTCGTCAGTTCGCTTGGCTTCATCAAAATTGATTGGCAAGCAATCACTCCCTAAAGCATCTCCAAGGAAAATTCCCACGAGTGTGCCGACACGCGATGTGGTGACTGGTAAACCTGCTGCCGACGTGGCCTCAGTGATCAGCGACGCTAAGCGGGTGGCACGCGTTTCAAGAAGACGATAAACATCGGGAGTGAGTTGACTCAGAGCCGCCAATCCCGCCGCTGTCGCCATGGGATTACCAGCCAATGTTCCAGCATGGAAAACTTTTCCAAGAGGCGTGAGATTTTCCATAATGTCTTGACGACCACCCACCGCGCCGATTGGCAGGCCACCACCAATGACCTTGCCAAAACATGTCAGGTCGGGCTTGACCGAGTAACGACCTTGAGCGCCATCAGGACCGAGGCGAAAGCCAGTGATCACTTCATCGAATATCAATAACGCGCCAGCCTTGTCGCACGCGCGTCGTAAACCTTCAAGAAAGCCTGGCACTGGAGCGACCACGCCCATGTTGGCAGCAACAGGTTCGACAATGACAGCGGCCACTGTTTCATCGATTTCAGGTATCACGTTGTACGGAGCCACGATGGTGTTGGCGACGGCTTCAGGCGGCACACCCGCTGTGCCAGGAAGACCGAGTGTTGCCACACCGCTGCCACCTGCAGCAAGAAGAGCATCGGTAGCGCCGTGGAAGTTGCCACTGAAGATAATGATTTTTGCGCGACCCGTCAGCCCACGAGCAAGTCGTACCACTGTTGAGGTGGCTTCGGTACCGGAGTTCATAAAACGCACTCGCTCACACGATGGCACACGTTCGCTAATCGCCTCAGCCAATTTCATTTCACGCGGTGTCGGCGCACCGAAAGAGGTTCCATCTACGGCGGCTTCACGCAAGGCCGCAGTAATCGCTGGATGCGCGTGGCCAAGAATGACCGCACCATAACTTTGAACGAGGTCGATGTAACGCGTTCCCTCCACGTCATATACATGGGCACCGCTACCTCGAGCCACGACATACGGTGAACCACCGACGGCCTTGAAGGCGCGGATTGATGAGTTCACACCACCTGGAATGACACGTGCTGAACGCTCAAATAAAGTCACGTTTGATGGCACGCCCGCGCCCTTACAAACAATGGGGTCACAACCAGCAGCCACACAAGCTACGGGATCACACAATGGAATGGACGACTGCTGAGTTGTACTCATGTGCTTTAACCGTTCGTTAATTCGCCGTACCAACGCGCCAAGTACGTGAGAATAATATCTGCGCCGGCGCGCTTGATCGCCGTTAAATGTTCTGTAGCCACGATGTCGTGATCAATCCAACCGTTGGCTGCCGCTGCTTTGATCATCGAATATTCACCACTCACGTGATAGGCCGCAACGGGCACATTGACGAGTTGTCGCACCGCAGCGATGACATCAAGATAAGCCAAAGCAGGTTTGACCATCACCATGTCAGCACCTTGTTCAATATCGGCTTCAGCTTCAGTCAAAGCTTCACGGGCATTGCGCCAATCCTGTTGATAGCCCTTGCGATCGCCACCACCGATAATTTGCACATCGACAGCTTCCCGAAACGGTCCATACAAACCAGATGCATATTTTGCCGAGTAAGCGAGAATTGATGTTTCGCTATGACCGTTGGAATCGAGTGCCGCACGAATGACACCAACCTGACCGTCCATCATTCCACTTGGCGCAACAACATGTGCGCCGGCATTGGCTTGGGCGATTGCGGCCTTGGCATACACCTCAAGAGTCGCATCATTGTCCACTGACCCATGTCCGTCGAGAATGCCGCAGTGACCGTGACTGGTGTATTCATCAACGCATAAGTCAGACATCAGGACAACTTGATCACCAAGATCAGAGCGCAGATCAGATAGCGCTAGTTGGACAATGCCTTGGGGATCAAAGGCTCCCGAGCCAATCTCGTCTTTCGTACTCGGAATGCCAAATAAAATCACTGACTTGATACCGAGGTCAGCGAGTTCGCGGACTTCGGTACGAAGACTCGCTCGAGTATGTTGCACAACTCCAGGTAAAGAAAGAATCGGTATCGGCGAATCAATGCCTTCACGGACAAACAGCGGTGCGACTAAATCGTTGACATTCAGACGAGTTTCAGCCACGAGATCACGGAGAGCCTGAGTGCGGCGTAAGCGACGAGGGCGCGACACGGGAAAACGTGCTGACATACTCACAGCCTACGGGCGATATTTAGTCAACGACTCCCCAGGGCCGCCGAAGTAGCGCCAACCAATCCCTGCAGAGATTGTTCACTGGCAACTGTGACTGGAGCGATGCCCAGTTCACTCAGTGCCGTGGCAGTCGTCGGGCCCATCGCCACGACCACTGCAGGAGTCAGTCGTCCGAAAAGCGTGACCCAAGCACGTGCCGCTGAAGCCGACGCAAAAGTGATGGCATCACATCCGTGAATCTCCGCCTCTCGATCTGTGGCAGTGGTCAGCGGGACAGTTTGATAGGTCACAATTCGGTCCACAGTCCAACCCTGAGCGCGCGCCGCAATTTCAAAATCATTGCCCGCCGACTCAGCCACTGCCAAAAGAACCCGTCCTGACCCGGATGGGAATATCTCACCCAACGAACGTCCGGTTTGCACGACTGGAATGAGATCAGCCCCACCAACAGCTTGCGCCGTTGCTGTTCCGACAGCGGCAATTTTGAAGGATCGATGTTCAAGAGATGCTGCAGTCATCGCTTCACGAAAACGGTGTGCACCCTCAGGAGAAGTGACCACAACCCAGTCGTATTGGTCAATCGCTTGACATGCCTCGCGAAGTGCTTGACCGTTGTCCGCAGGGTCAACCGTGTCCGTCACTGCAATCTCGATCACCTCCGCTCCAGCCTCACGAAACATCTTGCTCAGAGCGCCTGCACGTTGGGCTGAGCGCGTGACAATGATTCGGCGTCCAGATAACGCTCCGGTCGATAGGTCATTCGCCATTATCTTGATGTCAGCCAGCGACTGAATCTCGTGCAGTGCGAGCGGCTGATCGCGATGCATCAAGTAAATCATCATGAGATGAGATGTGACCCGTGGTGATTGAGGCAAAGTGATGTTGCGCTGCATCATCAGAAGCCAGATATACCAACATCGTTGAACCATCGTCATAAGCGCCGACTGGTAATGAACAACCCGAACCCAACTCAGCGAGAAATGCCCGCTCATGTTCAACAGCACGACGCGATAACACGTGATCAATGACGTGCAAAATATCCTGCGTCTGTTGATCATCTTCACGACATTCAATGGCCACGCAACCCTGACCGACTGCAGGCACCATGACTTGCACGTCGATATATTCGCTCACGCGATCGCTCCAACCCAAAATTTCTAATGCTGCTGCGGCCATCACAATCGACCCATCAACTGGAATCTTTTCTAGACGTGTCGGGATGTTGCCACGAAGTTCAACGAAATGTAGATCTGGACGAATTGCCATGAGTTGTGAGCGCCGACGAACAGAGCCCGTCGCAACTGTCGCACCTTGACCTAAATCTGCCAAAGAACGACCGACCAAGACATCACGCGGATCACGTCGCTCGCCGAAGGCAGCGATGACTAAACCATCAGCGGGAGTGGATGGAAGATCCTTGGCACTATGTACAGCAATATCTGCGCGACCTGCCAAAACAGCGGCCTGCACTTCTTTAACGAAAACTCCTTGCCCCCCAATGGTGTGTAAGGGCACATCTTGTCGTTGATCACCGGTGGTATCAACGAATACAAGTTCAACGTTCAGTCCACGATGACTAGCGCGCAAGAGATCAGCGACGGCAGTGGCTTGAGTACGGGCTTGAGCAGAACCTCTAGTGGCAATGCGAACACTCGTCATGAGCGCTGACTCGCCGTCAACTCAGGTCAAAGAGATCGCGTACGGCCGCCGAGTTGCGTTCTCCTCGCGGAGTTCCCGCATCATCTTTCAGGCGCACTGACATGTCATGTAGCAACTTAGCGACGATGCCCTTAGTCAAGGCATCAACTGCTTGTTGTTGTTCATCAGATAACGAGGACAACTTCTTCTGCAAACGATCAATCTCAGCTAGGCGCACTACTTCGGCACGAGCATGCAACAGTGCCACAAGTGGCGCAGCCTGACGCGCTGTCAACTCCAGAGTGAAGCGCTCTAATTCTTCGGCCACAATATTTCGTACGGCTTGAGCCTCAGCAGCACGCAATGCCTGACCACGCGCCGCCCAATCACGCAAGTTATCTAAATCAAGTAAGGTCACGCCGTCAATTGTCGCAACATCGGACTCAACATCGCGTGGCACGGCAATGTCCACGATGAACAATGGTCGCGAGGCACGCTGTTGCATGGCCTTTGACACCATCTCAACGTCAATCACTGTTGTGCCAGCGCCAGTACATGTCACAACGACATCGGCCTGCGTCAGAGTCTCGGCTAGCCGATAGAACTCAATCACTGAACCAGAAACTCGATCAGCTAAGGCTTGCGCTTTGGCGATGGTTCGATTGGTAACAAGAACTTGGCTGATACCAGCATCAGCCATGGCGATAGTGACACCCTCGCCCATGTCGCCGGCCCCGACGACAAGAACAGTCAACCCTTCAACCGTTCCGAGATTTTCGTGGGCCATATCGACGGCAGCTTGACTGACACTCGCGGTATGACGACCGATAGATGTTTCAGTGCGCGCCCGCTTTCCGGTTTCAATGGCATGTCTAAACAAAAGATTCAGCGTGGACAGCGATCCACCTTCATGTTGCGAACGCTCCCAGGCCGAACGCACCTGACCAAGAATCTCGCTTTCGCCCACTACTGCCGAATCCAGGCCAGCAGCCACTTCAAATAAATGACTTATGGCAGCATCGTCGTGCTGGCTATAGACATGCGGAGATAATTCTTCTGGAGAAAAGCCACCAAGGTCGCAAAAGAAATCGCGAAGATCGCCATAGGCCCCGTGAAACTTCTCGGCAACTGCGTACACCTCAGTGCGATTACATGTTGAAAGCACGACAACTTCGCGAATGTTGGGTCGCGCCATCAAACCATGAACCGTCTTGGCAATTGCGTCGTCAGCAATTGTGACCCGCTCCAGAAGAGAGAGAGGTCCAGTTCGGTGATTCACCCCAAATACGACGATCGACACGACAGTAACCCTATCTCTCAGACCTTTTATCGGACCTATGCACTGACACTCTTCGGTAAAACTTGTGGCCATGGAACAACTTTTTTCTTGTGTTGCTCATGAAAACTCAGGATCTGCAATTCACACGCCAAATCAACTTGGCGAACGCTAATTCCCGCCGGAACGTTCACGGGAATCGGGGCAAAGTTCAAAATACTGGTCACGCCCGCAGAGATCAGTCGATCGGCGACCATCTGAGCGGCCTCGCCCGGAACTGCCACCACGCCTATCGCCACCTGCCGTGAGGCGATGAGTGCAGGCAACTCATCAATATGGCCCACCCGCAGACTGCCAATCAGCGAACCAACTTTGGCTTCGTCGATGTCCACGAGACCCACAATTGGGTAACTTCGCCGGCCAAACCCGCCAGAGCCAATCAGAGCCTGACCCAAATTGCCAGCGCCGACGATGACAACTGGCCATTCGTGATCAACCCCAAGTTCTCGTTGAATCTGAAAAATCAAAAAGGAAACCTCGTACCCAACCCCACGAGTCCCATAACTGCCAAGGTAACTGAGATCTTTATGGACCTTGGCAGCGTTAATACCGCCCATTTCGGCGATTTTCTCCGAGGACACGCCGACTACCCCCGACTCTGCCAACTCAAGCAGAATCCGCAAATACATCGGCAACCGAGAAATAGTGGCGTCTGCGATTTTGCGACGAGAACGATCTGACATAGCAAAACGCTACGCCCGATAGTTCGTGAGCGAGAAGTCCCACAGCGTGACACAGACCCGCGCCAATGGTCATCGGTCACCGCTGTTACTCGGCCTCCTTGGCTCTAACCTCGCATCGTGACGTTGAACGCCGCCCTCGCCGCTGCTGCCACTTTGGTGGCACTCGCCTTCAGCATCTCTACTTTTGATCGCTGGTTGCAACGACGCCGTCCTCACGATGGAGCATGGAGTTTTTCATTGCTCTTGTTTGCAGTGGGATCGCTGGCCTTGTGGTGGGCTGAGGCTCGCGGTTGGAGCCTGTCTTCATTTCGAGTTTTCTTTTTAGCAGGAGCGGTGCTCAATGTGCCTTGGCTGGCACTCGGAACGGTCTATCTATTGTTCGGAATAAAAATCGGCAAGATCGTCAAGACATGGCTCATCGGTTTATCTGGTGCTGCTGTGGGGGTGATGCTGGTTGCTCCCACCAAACACGATCAATTGACTAATACTGATATGAGTGGCGGTGCATTGCCACAGGGAAGTGAAATTTTCGGTGTCGCTCCGCGAATCTTCGCCGCAGTGGGTTCGGGCGTGGCCGCGTTGTTAATTATTGGTGGCGCCATGTGGTCAATCATCAGAGTGCTGCGCGGTCGCCTGCCTGCTGTCGGGCAAGCGCAACAGCAGATCACGAATACTCGTCGTCACGTAGCCAGCAATACTTTGATCGCCGTGGGGACCATCATTCTTTCAGCAAGTGGCACTTTGGCTGGTCGCCTCGGTGAGGATCGCGCTTTCGCCCTCACGTTATTGCTCGGCATCGTTGTGCTCTTCGTCGGATTTTTAGTCTCCACATCAAGGGCCGATGGATCGTGGCGAAAGTTAGTGGACTTACAAACGCAAGAGGGATAAAACCCCAGCCAAAAGAATGCCTGCGAGTAAAAGAACTGTGGTCAAAGTTGTTGCTGGTCGCATGTCTTTATCCTAGTTGCCCAAAAGCTACTTATTCCTCAACGAAATCGGGGTTGATACGCCTGGCTCTGATGCACCAGGTTGCAATGAAACCTGCTCGCCTTCGCCCAAAGATAATTCTTTCGCTGCTGATGAACGATCAACGGCGAGACACAACAGACCTGACGAATCAATCACCAATCCAGTTGCACCTTGGCCGAGATCACCAAAGGATGTTGAAATTGCGAAATTGCGAATGTTCTCACCGAAGCTCACGCGGACACGATCAACTTTGGTATTCCACGCTGTTTCTAAATCATCAAGACTGACATTTAATTGACAATTGCCGAAGCGGTCGACCCAAATAACTTCACACTCAAGTGTGCCATTCTCATCGCGTGGAATCGGCACGATCCCTGGCAACAATGCAGCGGGGTCAACTTGCGTTCCAACATCGTATAAATCAATACCGTTGCACAACATCGCGGCGATCGGCGCAAAAACATCACGCGCTGCGAACGTTGATCCGGGAGCAACAAGATGATGTTCTTCTTTGTCAAGAATGACAGCGCGCTCAGCACCACCAACTAAGGCCACCCCAGGTGCTAACAAACCGTTATCAGGACCGAGAAAAATTCCAGCACCACCGGCAACCTCGACAGCCACTAAACGACGTTGTGTGCCCGCTCCTGGATCTACTGCAGCAATCACAATGCCTTCAGTCAGATACGGAACCGCGCGCGCTAGTGACAACGAAGCGCCGCGAACATCGAACGGAGAAATGCCGTGCGTGAGATCAATCACAACGACTTGCGGAGCCGACTCACGAAGTACTGCTTTGACGACGCCCACATGTTCTGACTCATAACCAAAGTCGGAAATGAATGACACGGTCTCATAGGTACGACTCACGCTTCACAGTGTGTCAGTGAAATTGACTCAAGTCACCAAACAACAACAGACCCGAGAAATGCGACGGGGCTGGTGCCAACCCCCCGCTGGCACCAGCCCTATCGGCGCTGCCCTTGCGGGCGCGTCCCTAGCCAACCTTCAGCTAGCGGTCATGTGACCTGTGACATACCCTAGGCTCAGGCGCACCAACTTTGAAAGTGAAAAAGTGAAATTTATTCGCTGCCCGAAACCGGGTAAATAACACTAAAAGTCCGCTACTGACCACCGAGTTGGCGACTTCTCTCTGTGGCGGCGCGAACGGCCTCGGCAAAAGCAGTCCGAATGACCTGCGCCTCAAGGATCGCGATCCCCGCAGCGGTTGTACCCCCAGGTGAAGTCACACTGGCACGTAAATCCTTAGGGTCCTGGCCCTGAGCCAGCAAAGCCGCAGATCCGACGAACAATTGGCGAATCAATAACTCAACGGTGTCACGCGGCAAACCTTCAGCGACTCCAGCATCCATCAGAGCCTCAGCCACCAAGAAGAGATATGCGGGACCACTGCCGACGAGTCCGGTGACAGCATCTAATTGCGCTTCGGGCACAGTGACGACAATGCCCACCGACCCTAAAACTGCTTGTGCCCACTCCAAATCGGCCTGGCTGGCATGTGTGCCCCCGGCAATTCCTGAGGCCCCCTGTCCCACGAGAGCAGGCGTGTTGGGCATCGCTCGGACGACTGCCACACCAGCACCACAAGCCGACTCAAGGGTTTTTATTGTGACCCCAGCAGCAATCGACAAAACCCTTGTTGCCCCAACCCCAACGCAAGCCTTGGCGGCGACTGGCACATCTGGGGGTTTCACAGCGATGACGGCTGAACCACATGGTCCGATCGTGGCCGAAATTGTGACACCTGGGAAAAGTTGCGCCAAGTGTTGGCGACGAGCCTCGAGAACCTCGACGATTATCAGATCACCAGGCGTCACAAAGCCCGATGACAACAAACCGCCAGCCAGTGCCGCCCCCATATTTCCACCACCGACGATGGCCAAAATTGCCGAATCAGAAGTACCCATGCTGTCACGCTAACGCTGTGGAGGCCTCGCCGATGCGACTTCCCAATCACAGTCGGCAAGACCACTGCACTGTGGATCTCGTTCGCCGACAAACGGCAAGAGATTTACCTAGTTCGCAAAGCGTGAGGCAAAGCCGATAGCCAGCAATGGTCGAAAACACTGCTCGACATAGGCATACAGCGAACCAACGACACGGTCCACTTCGGACTCCACCAAACCAATCAAGGCCAACTCGCCACGCAGGTACACAGCGTCTTCAAGTCCCACCGAAAAATGGGCCCCAATTAATTTGTCGTTGCGACGTAATAAGTTCTCATTGAATTCAGCAATGTTCTCTTCGGGAGCAGGTAGCACATACGTTTCATAACGTAGCGTTCGTTGCCCGAGAGTAAGCCACACGGTGACGTAGTCCTTGGTCTCACCCTTCATTCGTATATACCAACGGGCGCGATATAAGGGATCAGGATCTCCATGATCAATTGCCAAAATTGTTTCATTGACAGATTTGAGTTTCGCTAACCATTCATCAATTTGGCGTTCAAAGATCGCCAAAGAACCGTCATCAAAGAGATCACTCACGAGCAGTTCACGAGTGAGCGAGAGGTGATATCTGTGTACACCCGACGTAAACGCGCTGCAGCAAAACTCCATGTATAACGGCGACCACGGTCAGCCGCCGCAATGCCCATCGCGGTGGCGAGAGCAGGATTATCAAGGAGTTCTGCAGTGTATTTAGCGAAAACTTCAGGATCACGATCAGCAACGAGATAGCCAGTGCGGCCATGATCAACAAGCGATAACAAACCACCGACAGCGTTGGCAATGACAGGAATGCCACATGCAGCAGCTTCAAGGGCGACAAGCCCAAAACTTTCTGAACGACTCGGGACCCAAACAGCGTCCGCCGCGCGGTAATACGTCGACAACATGTGGTGCGCTTGCGCTTCAACGAAGTGCACCTGGCGAGTCAAACCCAATTCGGCGATCAGTGACTGGACGCGAAGAACTTCTGTGTCACCATTCGAACCGCTCGCTCCACCAACGACATACAACTGTGCATCGCGACGACCAAGAGTCGCTAAAGCGCGAACTGCGACATCAACTCCCTTGAGAGGCTGAATGCGTCCGACGAATAACAACACTGGTCCGTCGCCCATTGCGAGTGCCGCACGAGCACCACGCTTATCACCAGGTGTGAAGAAGGCATGTTCAACACCTGGCGCAACGATTTCTAAAACACCGGGCGGGTTGCCATACAGACGACGGAACTGATCTTCTTCTTCATCGCAACTCACACAAATCGCATCAGCACAACCAATGATTTGGGCTTCGGCTCTTTCACGACGTTCAGGTTCTGGATCGCCACCTTCGGCTTTGACTCGGGCCAAGGTATGAAAGGTCGTCACAAGTGGGACATCTAGTTCGTGTTTGAGCGCGTGCCCAGATAAGCCCGATAACCAATAATTTGCATGCACCACATCAACTGGGTGATTGCGGCGAATATCGTCAAGTACCAAATCGGTAAACGTCGGAACGAGAGACTCAAGTTCTTCTTTGGGTAAATCAAATTGACCAGCAGGAATATGAATCACTCGATGATTGGGCTCAACCAAGATTTCTCGGGGCAGACCAGCGCGCCACTCACGGGTATACGTGGTGACTTCAACGCCGGCGTGGGCCAGACCCGCCACAAGTTCGCGGACGTACACATTCATCCCACCCGAATCCCCAACCCCTGGCTGAGCCAAAGGCGAGGTGTGCAAAGAGAGCATGGCTACGCGCGTCATCAACTTTGGAAACTATCGCTGATCTTTAACCTTTGCCCGAACGAGCCTTCAACAACTGCGTCAGTTTTGTAACAAAGTGTCGACGGAGGCATCCCCATCGCGATAGCGACGCACCAATTCGGCTGTTAAAGCGTCAATTCGATCAAATAACCGGCGACGCAAGTCGGACTGCGCCGACTCAAAAACCTGTATCCCATTTTCCAATGAGGTCAGGCCAATGTCATCAAGGTCGGCCATGTTGTCAAAGCCCAAACTGTCACACAACACATCAAATTCAGCCAACAAGGGATGATCGGCGCTGACCTCGGTGTCTCGTGGTGGACGCGCAGATCCAGTACTGGGCGCAGGGCCCACTCCAGAACGCACGATCTCGGCAACAGAGACAGCTCCACTTCCATCAGCCCTATGACGCTTCACGGCGGTCACTAAATCAAGACGACCTTGGGCTAGTCGACGCACGAATGAAACGGCATCCTCTTGCTGGCGCAAGGTATCGCGCTCGGCGCGAAGATCTGGCAATGACAACGAGGCTGGATCGCCCGATGGATTCGCTGTCTGATTCATGAACTTCCTCCAGAGACGGGTGGCAATACCGCTACTTCATCATTGTCGCCCACGGCTGTCAAACCGGGTACCGATTCTCCGTTTAACCAAATTCGACACGTCGGCACTAGGTCAGCAAAGGACTGTCCATAGCGTTCAATCGCGCTGGCAATGACTTCATCAACCGTTGACCCTGCCACAGTATCGCTCGATGTGCCGGCCACTTCACGGGCTCGGGCAAATAGACGCAGAGTTGCCACCCATCAGAGCGTACCCGCACTACCCTCATTGGTCGTGCCTCAACAAGTTGCGATGACGAATACCCGCGTTCTGATACTGCGACATGGACAAAGTGAATGGAACGCTCTTGGGCGCTGGCAAGGCCAAGCAAATCCGCCCCTGACGAGCCTTGGAATCCAACAAGCCGCCGACGCCGCAGGCTTACTCGCCACCGAATGTCCTCACTTTGACCTCGTGATCACTAGCAAACTTGAGCGAGCACACCTCACAGGCCAAACAATCGCCCAGATACTCGGTGTACCAACAGTGCACGTTGACAACAGGTGGCAAGAAAATGATGCTGGTGAATGGCAGGGTCTGACCCCTGACGAGATTCGCGTGCAGTGGCCTGGATACCTTGAAAGTGGGCGTCGCCCACCACATTTTGAAACCGAAGAATCGACCAACCAACGCGTCGGCGCTGCGCTCAATAACATCGCCGAAGAAAATCGTGGCAAGTGCATCTTGGTGATTTCTCACGGTGGAGTACTGCGGTTATTGCGTGCCCATCTCGGCGGGCAGGATCAACGCTTCCCCAACTTGTCTGGATCATGGTTTGAACACAATGAATCCAGCGGATGGCACCTCGGCTCATTGCTCTACCCACTTCAACTCATTGCCGATGATCTGCGTAATAACGGCGCCGTTGAATGAGTTCTCAACGACGACTCATTGATCGCTTTCTCGACGATTCATACTCTCCCGAAACTCGTCGTCATGTCGGCACTTTGACCATTGCTCGAATGACTACAAATGGATGCTTTCGATTCGCCCCTCCATTTTTAGCAAGTATTTCAAACGACTTTAATATCAGTTTGTCGCGTCTTGGTTTAGCCCTGATGTTCACCGAAATTACGATGGCCATTGCTCCCATCCTTGG
>CAMAYS010000054.1:0-12941 GCA_945862545.1 Bifidobacterium breve
TACGCGGGGATCTTGGGGTATGCCTTCGGAACCAAATTTGAGGATGACCACACGACAGCCTTCCTGCTGGCTTTCGGCGCGGCGCTCGCCGTCACAGCGTTCATTGAACTGGTGCGCTTTGTGAATAAAAAACGATCCTCACGATCCAACCTCTGACTCCCCATTGGGCACATAGAGGCAGAAGAGGCGTAATCTGAAGGGGTCATGCTTGCTGTCATCCCTGTCCGTCATGGAGTCGCCCCTGTTGGCTCAGATGAAACCGTCTGCGAAGCCCTCGGCAATGTTCTGCTCGTCGGCACAGGCACCGCCACCGCCGCAACCTCACTCGCCCATGTGGCCACTCATATCTGGCTCGTTGAGTCCTCACCCACCGCTCACGTCATCGCCGCAGCCATCGCGCAGGTTGGTCTGACAGCAGACTCTCTCATTCTGCCCGCCAGTCCCGATGGTCGAGATCTCGCTCCGCAACTTGCCCATCATCTGCAGCGGACACTTTTCGCGGGCTCCATTGCCGTGACAACAGACAAAGTCAGCGTGGCGCGACAAGGTGGACTAGCAATTGCCGACTTCACCCCCGCAACACCATTCGTCGCCACATTGCAGATCGGCATTCGCGGTATTGACACACATAGCGACGAACCAGTCATCACAATCGTTGAAGTCTCTAGTCCTTCTGCGCCATCGCGCACATCTAGCGTTTCCTCTGTGGCAGTGCTTCCTCCAGATGCGTCAACGATGGACCTCTCCGAAGCCCCACGAATTGTCAGTGGCGGTGCGGGTCTCGACAGCGATCAACGCTTCAGACAACTGCAATCTGTTTCCGCTGCCCTCGACGCATCAATGGGTGTCACGCGTGTCATCACCGATCGCGGTTGGGCCGAGCACGAACGGCAAATTGGTACGACTGGCGTCATCGTGCAACCTGACTTGTATATCTCCTTTGGTGTCAGCGGAGCAGTGCAACACACCAGTGGTCTCGGCCAACCTGAACACATCATCAGCGTCAACACTGATGCCCATTGCCCGATGATGCAGATGTCTGACCTAGCAATCGTTGCCGATGCCAACGCAGTTCTTGATGAACTCGCACAATTGCTCGGCGTGAATGTTAAAGAAGGTGCCTCGTGACTGACGCTGACATCATCGTCGTCGGGGCCGGTCCCGCAGGATCTTGCGCTGCCATCGCCGCTGCCCGTTCAGGAAAACGCGTTGTTCTCATTGAGCGTGGGCCTTTTCCAGGTTCCAAAAATATGTACGGCGGCGTGATCTATCCACGCATTCTTGATGAACTCATTCCACAGTGGTTTGAGACTGCCCCCATTCAACGCTGGGTTGTACGTCGCTCGACGATGGTGCTCTCTGATACCGGCGCCTTGAACATTGACTACCGCAGTAATGCTTGGGGTCAGGCGCCCTATAACGGCGCGACTGCATATCGTCCCGATTTCGACAACTGGATATCGCAGCAAGCCGTAGCAGCGGGAGCAGATCTCATTTGTTCGACAACTGTCACTGGGCTACTGCGCGATGATCAAGGTCGAGTCTGCGGAGTCTCTACCGATCGCCCCGATGGCAATCTCACGGCATCTGTCGTGATTGCTTGCGATGGAGTGAACAGCTTCTTGGCCAAGCAAGCCGGACTCTACCCGAACGCCGACGCCGACAATTTCACACTTGGCGTCAAGGAAACACTTTCACTTTCAAAGCACATCATTGATGAGCGCTTCGGAGTGCGTGATAACCAGGGTGTCGACATAGAAATTCTTGGTGGCACATCTGGAGTCAATGGTGGCGGTTTTATTTACACCAACCTTGACACCATCGCTGTCGGAGTTGTGCTCAAACTCTCTAAATTGTCTGCACAGAAAAAGCGTCCAGAGGACATCATCGCCGAACTCAAACGACATCCTGCTGTTGCTCCCCTTGTTGAAGGTGGGCAAGTTGTTGAGTACTCCGCCCATCTCATCCCCGAAGCCGGCTTAGAGATGATGCCCAAGATGGTCGCTGATGGTTTATTACTCGCTGGTGATGCTGCGGCTTTGTGTTTGGCGGCCGGTATCTGGCTTGAAGGTGTCAACTTTGCTATGGCAAGTGGAATGTACGCAGGTCAATCCGCATCTGCGGCGATTGATGCCGGCAATGTCTCTGCCGCCTCTTTAAAGAGTTATACAGATCGTCTCAACGAAACATTTGTTTTGCAAGATCACAAAAAACTCCGCAAGATACCGCATCTCGTATTATCCGATCGCGTGCAACACAAATACCCCGCCTTCGTCACAGGCGTCGTGGAACGTATGTTTCGCGTTGATAACCCCACCCCCAAACCTGGAGTTCGTCGCATCGTGCGCGAAGAACGCAAAAAAGCGGGCATTAAACTGAGTGAACTCGTACGTGACGCTCTCACCGGCTTGAAAGGATTTGGCTGATGACTATCTGGCCCGATATTTCGTTTCAGGATCGCATTGATACTTCTGAATTCCGTATTCATGAGCGTGCTCACATCACGGTTAATGATGATTCGTGTCGGGGTTGCACTACTCGCGAATGTATCGTTGCCTGTCCCGCCAATCTTTTTGTGCCGACCAGTGATGGCGGCATCTTGTTCAACTATGAGAACTGTTACGAGTGTGGCACCTGCTATCTCGTCTGTAATAAAGAAGGCGCAATCACCTGGACCTACCCTGAAGGCGGCTTCGGCATCGTCTTTCATCGCACATAATCGGGTGATCTCATCATGACGATTGCAGTGTGCATCAAATGGGTGAATTATTCCGGTCCCGCTGAGTCAGACACGCCCGATGAACGATTTGCTGGTTTCTCCTTCGCAGACCAGGCTGCCCTTGAGTGGGCCTTGCGGATTGCAGAAAACTCTTCCGACGAGGTGCTGGTGCTGACCGCCGGACCAGTGGGCGCCGAAGCAGTTTTGCGAGACGCACTTTCGCGCGGTGCACACCGCGCAGTACGCGTCGATATTGATCTGACAAGTGACAGCTCCGTCATCGCCCGCAGCCTTGTCGGCGCGATGTCTCAACCTCGCATGGTCTTGTGCGGCGACTACTCAAATGATCGTGGATCGGGTTCGGTCCCTTCTTTCATCGCAGCCGATTTAAACATTGATCAAGCACTTGGCCTAGTGACACTCGAGTTACTCGAGAATGCCAACGCTTCATTCGCTGCAGTCCGCCGACTTGACGGGGGTCGCCGCGAACAACTTTTGATCAGTGGTTCAGCGGTGCTTTCCGTCGAAGGCTCAACGGCCCGGTTACGGCGCGCGTCACTGAAAAATACGATGTCCGCCAGTAAACAGGAGATCCAAGTCATCACTGCGACCGGCGACCGAGTGGAGACTCCTGCCCTGCGGCCTTATCGCCCGCGCCCCAGAGTGACTCTTGCGCCAATCGGCCTCACCGCCCTTGAGAGGGTCAAGCACATCACCGATACATCATCCAGCAAAGGACACGGAGAAACTGTTCATGCCGAGCCTTCGGCAGCGGCAACTTTGATCCTCGAATCTTTGAGCAAGTGGGGTTATCTCCCATGACCTCTCACGATGAGGCGCACAAGGTACGCCCCGTCTTGATCATTCCCGTGGGTTCATGGGAACAGCATGGTCCTCACCTACCTTTCGACACCGATACTCAGATCGCTGTCGAGTTAGGCCAACGTCTGCTAGCGGCTCGCCCACATCATTTTCTTGCACCACCAGTCACTGTCACTGCAAGTGGCGAACACTCTGGATTTGAAGGCACATTGTCGATCGGAACTCGAACCACTACTGATGTTTTGGTTGAACTAGTGAGGTCAGCAACATGGGCACACGGAGTGATCTTTATCAACGGACATGGTGGTAACTCACAAGCCATATCTGATGCGATGAAAATCCTGACCCATGATCAACATAAGGTCCTCTTTTGGTCGCCACCATGTGTTGACAATACTGATACGCACGCAGGTCACACAGAGACATCGGTGATGTTGATCATTTCGTCGAAGCAAGTTGACATGAGTCGCGCAACGAGTGGTGATACTCGACCATTGGCGGAAATCATCGGCACGATGCGCACACAAGGCGTCAAAGCCGTGAGTGCGAACGGAATTCTTGGAGATCCAAGGACTGCTAACGCCGAGGCGGGTCTTCACATACTTGACACTTGGACGCAATCCTTGCTCACAGCATGTGACCAGTGGGTGTGAAAAAGTGAGCACATACATTGTTGACTCATCGTGGTGGCGATATCAATCTGCCCAAGGTGACACCGTTTCTGCAGGTTCACCACTCAAAGTTTTTCGTTTTTCCCCTGCCGCCCGTGAGGTTTTAGAGGCGCTTGAAAAAGGTAACGAGCTTCCCGCTTCGGCCAGCACTGTCATCACACGACTTGTGGACGCTGGAGCGATTCACCCGCAACTCGCGCCCGCGCAACAAGTTGCGCTTCACCCCAGAGATGTCACTGTCGTCATCCCCGCACACAATGAATCTGTTGATCGACTCGCGGCCCTAGTGACTTCACTGAGTGGTGTTGGCAAGATCATTATTGTTGATGATGGTTCAACACCACCGATTGCGAACATTGAAGGTGCTCAACTTATTCGCCGCGAACCCTGTGGCGGTCCGGCGGCAGCGCGCAACACTGCTCTAGCAGCAATCACATCTGAGATCGTCTTTTTTCTTGATGCTGATGTATCGCTCAGCATGATGCAACAACCTTGGGCTGATTTGCTTTTCCACTTTGATGACCCGCTGATCGGGCTTGTGGCTCCGCGAGTTGCGAGCCAACAAGGACATTCAATTCTTGAACGTTACGAAGAAGCAGAGTCGCCTCTTGATCTTGGTGAAGAGCCGGCTCGAGTTCGTCAGGGCACGCGAGTGTCTTATGTCCCCAGCGCGGCCCTGCTGATCCGCACCGCACTCGTGCGTGAACACAATGGGTTTGATGAAACCATGCGTTACGGAGAAGACGTTGATTTGGTGTGGCGACTCTCCAACGCTGGGGTCATCTGTCGTTATGAACCGAGCGTGACTGTACATCACACGCCGCGTCAGTCTTTCTCGCAAGCCTGGCGTCAACGTGTTTCTTACGGTTCGGCTGCAGCGCAGCTAGACGCTCACCACCCGGGGGCCGTGGCCCCACTGCGAATCAATCGTTGGAGTGCTCTTGCATGGGGGGCTCTCTGCTTGGGTCATCCGGTAATCGCAGTTTGTATTGCGACTGGTTCAACAGGTGCGCTGTATCAAAAGATTGCTGGACATAAAGATTCACCATCTTTGGCGCTAAACCTGGCAGGTAAAGGCAATATTTATGCTGGACGCGCTATCGCTTCGGCTATGACCCGCAGTTGGTGGCCGCTCACTGTGCTCGCAGCGCTGTTCTTACGCCGCAGCCGACGCGCTGTAGTAGCAGCAATCATCCTTCCTTCTTTGTGGTCGTGGTGGAAAAAGAAACCCACACTTGACCCACTCACTTATTGCACACTCAGACTCGCCGATGATGTCGCCTACGGCACTGGAGTTTGGAAAGGTGTGATTGCACGCCGCAACATCGGAGCCCTGAAACCTCGTTTTGATTGATCTGCTAGGACTTCTCGGAACTACAGCCACTATCTAGGCCAAGCAATGTGCGATACGGTGACTTTATGATCAACGAAGAATTCGGAAAATCACTTATCAGCACCTTTAACGACCCAGTCGGGCACGGTGTGCATTTGCTATTCAATGAGTGGTGGCAGCATGCCAGCGAGAGTGCAAAAGACAGTTACGTAACGATGATCAATAGCGATCCGCACTTTGCAGCATTTTCTCAAGGCGACCTGTACGCCGAACCTATCGATTTTGCAGCGACTAGTGAACTTCCTCTCGGAACATTGGGTCGCACATATCACGATTGGATAGTCGACAACAATCTGATGACGGCCATTGTCGCTAATTACAAACGACTACACGAATCATTTGAGGCTGATGGGACTCTCATTGGTATGCCCGTTGAAATGAAACACGCCATCTTGCGTTCATATCAAACACATGACTTCCAACATGTCGTAACGGGATATACCTCTTCGGGTTTTGGGGAAGTTGCCCTTCAGGCTTTTTGTCTTGCTCAATTCCCATATCCATATTTTGGAATGTGGTTGAGTGTTTCCACGACGCGTATGACGTTCACTCAACCGCGAACGATTGTGAAAATGATGGATGCCATTAGCGCAGGATGGACATACGGTCGCACCACCGGCAATATTCAGTGCGAAAAATGGGAAACCATGCTTGATCAACCGCTGTCAGAGATCCGCTCACGATATGGCTTGAGCGGAATGCCTTCGTTACAGGTCTGACCGAAAAAGGTGGCACATTGCATGATCGCAGTCGGTCAACGAATTACTTGGCGCGTTGACCCTTCTTGCGACGGAAGATGAGTGAGTCACCAGGCCGATGGATCTCATGTGCTCGCCGCCATTCGGCAAATGTCTGCAGGACATGCGGTGGGTCACCGTGGATCTCCGTGAAGCCACCATTGATGTGTCGTGTATCAAAGTACGAGGCATGTACATCGTTGGCGTACAACTCGCACGCAGGTTCTAAACCAAGATCAATGAGCCGTTGCCGCTCGGCGGGGAAGTCAGTCACCAAATAGGCACAGTGGTGATAGCCCTCTTGTCCGGCCTGATACATGTCTCGGTAGATCGACGGCGTCTCATCATGTTGAGAAATGAACTGAATCATCGTGTCGCCAAGATACCCAAAGGCATATGAAACATCGGCCTCTTGTGGCGTACCACGATATGTGAACTCATCGCAGACATGGTGATCCGTCACCGAAAAGGGACCAGCACCGAAAGTGTCATGCCAATATTTCATTGACTGCTCAATGTCATTGACGAAGTAAGCCTGCTGAAATAGCGGGTATGGAGTTCCAAGTGCGGCCATGTTGATCATCCTCTTGCTGTTCAGTCATCAGAATAATCACCAACATCACTACGCTCGTCACCGTAAGGCACAACAAAGGGGAGAACCATGGGAGTCTTAGACGGAAAAGTAGCAATCGTGACTGGTGCAGGGCGCGGTATCGGAAAGGCGACAGCCAAGGTCTATGCCCGTGAAGGGGCGAAAGTTGTTGTCGCCAGTCGCACACCTGCAAATGTGCAAAAGGTTGTTGATGAGATCACAGCTGAGGGCTTCATTGCTATTGGAGTCCCCACTGATGTTGGCAAGAAAGATGAAATGTTCAATATGGTTGCCAAAACGGTGGAAGCATTTGGCACTGTTGACATATTGGTCAATAACGCTCAAGGTTTTGGAACCGAGGAAAACCCGCGTGCCTCAACAATTCCTACACCGCTTGAAGATACCGATGACGCTGAATGGGATTACACATTTCGCACTGGTGCGTCGGCAACCTTATGGGGAATGCAAGCTGTCTTCCCGCATATGAAAGTCAATGGTGGGCGGATCATCAACTTCTCATCGGGTTCAGGTATCGAAGGCTTCCCCGGCAATACGTGTTACAACGCAACCAAAGAAGCGATTCGTGCCCTGACGCGCACTGCTGCGCGTGAATGGGGCAAGTATGGCATTTCAGTGAACACCGTGAACCCGTCGCTGAAGACAGATGCATGGGATAACTGGATGGCGAACAACACCGATTTTGTCGAAGGCTTGAAAGACAAAATGCCGCTTGGATTTTTAGGTGATGCCGAAGAACATGGCGGACCATGGATGGTATGGCTGGCCAGTAAGGGCGGCGAGTACGTGACTGGAATGACTTTTTTCCTCAACGGTGGTCGCTACATGAACTGAGGATAGGAAAGCGCGACCTCAATCGGAAATTCTTTGAACCCGAAAGCCCACCGCTGGTCCTGAAACGAATTTCGGTGCCCCTACTGCTCCCTCTAAAAATCTCCATGGTTCAGGCAAATCCTCATCGTCCTTGAGCTGAAGAAACTGGCTGAAGAGACCTGTATCACCCATCACTTCCTCGCAAGGAATGCCGAAAGCATTGATTTGGTATTGACCTGGCGAAAATTGCTGGCCAGCGATTAGTTCGGTGGTGACGACTTTGAATGTTCCACATGGAGGAGTTTTTGGTCCTCCTGTCGAGGAGGAAGGTGCAGTAGTCGAGGGCGATTCCACAGCAACGGTCGTCGTGGTGCTGGGAACAGTTGACGTGAGAACCTCCTTATTACTGCCACATGAGATGGCAATTGTGGAGAGCAACAGAACCACGACAGTTGATTTGAATTGTTGAACTGTCATTGACGCCATTCTTACCACCCCGCTTGGCGTGAATCGGACATGCGAACTGCGACTATTTAAGTTTTTCGTTGAAGAACGAAATCACCCGTTGCACACTGGGCTCATCACGTTGCTCGGTCAAGACCGAATGATCTTTCTTACTCTGCGACGGCAATTCAACGGCGATAAAAGCATCGCCAATCAGTGTGCGCAGTGAGGCAAAGCGATCCCCCACTAATTTGTCCCCAGTAAAGCGCAGTCCGAGCACCTCGCATCCTTCCTGCGCACGTCGAACAATCGTTGCTTGATCATCAGCGGACAGATTTAAATCAGCAGCACTTTTCTTGCTGATATTGAAAGGTAGCGATGGCTGACTGAGCACTGGAGCGACGAGATGATCGTCCACCATCATCCCCAACGCAAAGCCACCGCTAAAGCACATACCGAGTGCACCAATCCCCTTGCCACCAAGTTCATTATGTAATTGACGACCCACAGCGCGTAACCAAGCAATGACTGGTGATGTTTTGTTCAGCGCCAGATTGGTGAACTCTTTCGAGATACACACTTTGGACATTGACGACAACATGTATCCGCGACTCGCTGCCTTGCCTGGCACTCCAATGAGATCTGGCATCACCACAGTGAAGCCAGCATCCACAAGATCATTAGCGAATTTGGCGACAGCAGGTGTGATGCCGGGAATCTCGTGTACAACGATGATCCCAGGACCACTGCCTTTACGGTATGTGTCGTGAGTGATGGAGGCCGCAGTCAGCGAACTCTTTGACCAACCGCTGAGTACATCTGCGCTCATACCAATCTCCCGACTGCCTCAAGGGCACGAATCGTCAGCGCGTCAACGCCCGCTTTCATGACCGTCATATCAATCCCTTCTTGATTGCCCATCGCACCATGTAGGTATCGCGCGTATACACCCTCACTAATCACGGCTAAACGCCAACATGAAAAAGCCACGTAGTAATCGACACCTGAAACATCGCGACCAGTTTTTGTGGCATAGCGCTCAACCAATTCGCGGTAGGTCGTGAAACCTCCTGCGGGCGTCGGGTCATTGGCGCGCAATGCACTCGCCGGGCCATCGCTCCAATAGACACCGATATATCCGAGGTCGGCGAGCGGATCCCCCAAGGTACATAATTCCCAATCCAACACTGCGGCGATACGACCAGTCGTCACATCGGTGAGAACATTGCCAAAACGAAAATCACCGTGGGCAATGGAAACATCTTGTTGTCGCGGCACTTTCGTCGAAAGTAAACGCACGACCTCATCAATTTCAGGTAACTCGCGAGTCTTTGAGTTTTCCCATTGGGTGCTCCAACGCTTAATTTGACGCTCGATATATCCCTCGCGCTTGGCGAGATTGCCGAGACCTACTGCATCGATATCGACATCATGAAGTTCGCAGAGAACATCAATGAGATTGAATGACGCTGAACGGCGTAAAGATTTGTCGAGCAGTTCTGCTTTCTCGGCATTGTCAAGGACTACTCCATCTACAAAATTCATGACGTAAAACGGTGCCCCATTCACTGTCTCGTCGGTGCATAGACCGAGTGTGGCGGGGACCGGCACATCAGTTTGACCGACGGCAGAAATGATCCGATGTTCACGAGCCATGTCGTGGGCTGTAGCCAAAACATGACCAAGTGGTGGTCGGCGCAACACATAACGAATGCCGTTGTCGTCAGTGACAAAAAATGTCAGATTGGATCGTCCACCTGCGATGAGTTGAAAACTAAAGGGTGCTTGAGCACCAGCGACATTGTCGGCCAACCACTCGGACACCTTGGCAACGTCAATACCTTGCACATGATTGGCTTCAGATGCCATCAACAATCTCCGTTTGAGTATTCATTCCACTAGACCGTAGTCCGCGCCAGAAAATAGCTTCTCAGCCAGGACGAGAAACGCCCACAACTTTGCTAAAGGTCACCGGCGCCAACCGCACGAAACGCCCTGGACCCGGCGCATCAACCATCATCCCGCCGCCAATGTAGATGCCGACGTGAGTGATCGGGGAATAGAAATAGATCAGGTCGCCTGGCTCAATGTACGCAATTGGCACACGAGCGGTGGTGTTGAACTGCTGACGCGATTGGTGTGGAATCGAGACACCAGCTTGACCCCAGGCCCATGCGGTCAATCCTGAACAGTCGAAGCCCACTCCTTCGCGCGACATAAACTTTATGTAGCGCACGCCAATCTGACTTTTGGCGGCTGCCACGGCAATAGCTCCACGTGAACTGCTCGGTGGCACTGAGCCGGGATCGAAGGGCTCGGGGTTAGATCCGCCGCCGCCGCCATTACCGCCGCCGCCGTTACCACCGGTAATCTGCTCCGCTTCTTCTCGGGCTGCTGCCGCTGCCGCTGCCGCTCGCCGGGCACGCTCGGCCGATAATGCTTGGCCAAGTTCTCTTTCGGCTTTGGCACTGAGAGCGAACAACTTGTCAATCTCATTTTGCGTCGTCACTTCATCTTGGGTGATTCGTGCGGCAAGATCTTCGGCGTCTGCGCGGTCTCTTTCCAAACGACCCTGAAGATCGTCGAGATCAGTAATCAGAGCATCGAGTTGATCAGAACTCGCTAAACCAACATTCAAAGCAATTTCCGTCAAATATTGACGTTGCACGGATTCATTCGGGCCACCACCAGGAGCCAACAATCCAGAAATACTTCCACCGCGTCCGCCACCCACAAATGCTTCAATCGCCAGGTCTGACATTTGACCCTGCACTCCACCAAGTTCGGTTTGCTTGGCCGCGATTTCAACTTCGGTGCTGACAATTTCGACCTCAAGTTGCCTTTTATCCTCAACGGCGATCGCCAACTCTTCAGAGAGTCGGTCAACCTCTTCCTCAGCCGCCTCAAGTTGATCGGCGATTTGACCGACCTTGCGCTTGGCGTCATCCACTGAGCCAGCGCTGGCAGGACTCTCCACGAGACTGATGCCCGCCCCACCCAAAAGCAGAGTGCAGACCAGAAAACCGATGAGCAAATGACGCAACGGTGATTTGATGGAGGGCTTAAACATCACCCATGCAGGCTACCAAATATTACGATTGTGTTGCGGTCGGGCTATTCCCACTCAATGGTCCCCGGTGGCTTCGAGGTGATGTCGTAGGCCACCCGATTGACCCCGTCAACCTCATTAATGATCCGACTCGACATCCGCTCAAGAAGGTCATAGGGCAGCCGTGCCCAGTCAGCCGTCATCGCATCATCGCTGGTCACAGCCCGAATAATGATCGGATAAGCGTAAGTCCGCTCGTCGCCCTGAACACCCACAGAGCGGATATCGGGCAGCACCGCAAATGCCTGCCAAATCTCGCGTTCCAGCCCAGCCAAGCGCACTTCTTCGCGAACAATGGCATCAGCTTCTTGCAAAATTGCCACTTTTTCGGGGGTCACCTCGCCAATGATCCGCACGCCCAACCCAGGCCCCGGGAACGGTTGGCGCCAAACAATCTCATCGGGGAGACCCAACTCGCTTCCGAGACGGCGCACTTCATCTTTGAAAAGTGCACGCAGAGGTTCAATCAACTTGAGAGTCATATCCTCGGGCAGACCACCCACATTGTGATGGCTCTTGATCACTGCGGCCGTGCCGTCGCTGCCACCACTTTCGATGACGTCTGGATACAAGGTGCCTTGCACCAAAAATTCGGCATCGGTGACTCCGCCAGTGTGTTGTTCAAACACCCGCACAAATAATTCACCGATAATTTTGCGCTTCGCTTCAGGTTCGGTTGTGCCCTTGAGTCCATCAAAGAATTTGGCGCCTGAATCAACGTGAATGAGTTCAATGCCCATATTGCGCTTGAAGGTTTCCACGACTTGATCACTCTCACCTTTGCGCATCAGACCGGTGTCAACGTACACACAGGTCAGTTGTGAACCAATCGCACGGTGCACAAGAGCGGCCGCTACCGCCGAATCAACGCCACCCGATAAGCCACAAATAACTCGCTGATTGCCAACTTGCGCACGCACCAAAGCGATCTGCTCTTCAATCACCGAGCCCATCGTCCACGACGGATCACAATTCGCCAAAGTATGCAAGAAGTGTTTCAGGACCGCAGCGCCATGGGGCGTGTGGACGACTTCGGGATGATATTGCACACCCCAGATACGGCGCTCGCCATTTTCCAAAACAGCAATCGGCGCATCAGGTGTACTGGCAGTTGCGATAAAGCCAACGGGCACTTGTGAAATCGCGTCAAAGTGGCTCATCCATACGTCTTGCTCGTCGGGGATATCTGTCGTAAGCAATGTGCTTTTTGACCCGGTGATGCGAGCCATCTGCGTGCGTCCATACTCGCCACGGGTTCCGCGGGCCACCTCGCCACCGAGTTGATGCGCAATCAACTGCGCGCCGTAGCAGATGCCGAGAATCGGGACACCGGAGTCGTAGACCGCTGGATCAAGTCGGGGTGCACCGTCGATGTGCACGCTCTTGGGGCCACCGGACAAGATGATTGCCGTCGGATTTTTGGCGGCGACCTCGGCTGCTGTGATCGTGTGCGGCACGATTTCGGAATAAACGTGGTGTTCACGGACTCGGCGAGCGATTAGTTGCGCGTATTGCGCCCCAAAATCGACGACGAGAACGGTATTGCGCTGAGCCACACTGTGATCGTAGTCGGCGGCCCTGACAACACCTAAAGACAAGGAGTGGCTGTGGGCTTTAATGTAA
>CAMAYS010000055.1:0-12673 GCA_945862545.1 Bifidobacterium breve
GACGGTGAGTTAGTCGGGTGACCGCGGCTGGTGCAAACCAGTCGAGGAAAGTCGGGACTCCACAGGACAGAGTGCTGGCGCGAGCCAGGTGGGGGCGACCTTACGGACAGTGCAACAGAGAGAAACCGCCGATGGCTGGGAAACCAGATCAGGTAAGGGTGAAACGGTGCGGTAAGAGCGCACCAGCATGCCAGGTGACTGACATGGCTCGGCAAACCCCATTCGGAGCAAGGTCAAGCAGAGGAGATGGGCGGTCCGTCCATCCAGGCAACTGGAAACTCCTCGGGTAGACCGCATAGATGGATGGTTACCGGATCGGGGCAACCTGATTCACAGAATCCCGCTTACAGACTGACTCACCGTCACCTCAAATTTTATTGATCATCCTCGCTAGCAAGGGCCGCTGCTCTCACGCGACCAAGTTCTTCAAGTTGCATTTCCTCCCTGATGTTCAACAACTTGGCGTAGAACATCAGTCCCCGCGCCGTACCAGTGACGCGAACTGGGACGCGATCTCCAAGATCACTGGCAAACCCCTGAGGGATCTCCACCTTGTAGACCCCCGCATCAAAAAGATCACTCTCGTCAGCTGCCAAAGCAGCGGCTTCGTATCCCCCGCCACCAAAGACTTCAGCATCAACAAAAAAGGTAAACATAGTGACCGTTTCGTTACTCACGATTGCATCTTGCCACCTCCAGATTTCATTGTCTCGCTCGAAACACGAATTGCCGAACAGGCGATTGGGGTTCTTGACGACTACGGTTACTAGATATGAGCAAGATCACAACGCAATCCCTCCCCAAAGTCAGCCTCGCTGACATCGACCTTTCATCGCCCGAGTTCTGGCTCAAAGACCGCCTCTTTCGCGAAGGTGCTTTCAAAACCCTGCGCGACGAATCCCCCTTTGCTTTTTTCAAAGAACTCGTTATTGAAGGTTCCCCCTTCCCTACTGGACCTGGGTATCGAGCCATCACGCGGCACGACGACATCTGGCAGATCAGCCGTAACCCACAGCTTTTCTGCAGCGGTAAGGGCTCCAATATCGGCGATCTACCGATGGAGATGAACGAATTCTTCGGCTCCATGATCAACATGGATGACCCCAAACACTTCCGTTTACGCAGCATCGTCTCACGTGGATTCGCTCCTAAAGAAGTTGCCCGTATTGAAGACCAAGTGCGCTCACGCGCCGAGCGACTCGTCACCGAACTCATCGAACGCTTTCCCAATGGTGAATGCGATTTCGTTGAAGAGGTAGCGGCGGCCTTACCACTCGGGATTATCTGCGACATGATGGGCATCCCAGAAGAAGATCACAAGCAAATCTTTCATTGGACCAATGTCATCTTGGGTGTCGGCGACCCTGAATTCGGTTCATCACTTGAAGACCTGATGAAGGTCGCTATCGAAATGTTCACCTACGCTCAAGCCCTTGGTGAAAGTCGAATCACTCATCCACAAGATGACGTGACTTCAGCAATGATGAATGCCATCGTTGATGGTGAGCGACTCACCGCACAAGAGTTCGGTTCTTTCTTCATTTTGTTAGTCGTCGCTGGCAACGAAACGACACGTAATGCGATCAGTCATGGCATGAAATTGCTCACTGACAACCCTGCGCAAAAAGATCTGTGGTTCAACGATTTTGATGCGAACACTAAATCTGCTGTTGAAGAAATCGTGCGTTACGCAACGCCAGTGATCCACTTCCGTCGCACAGTTACCGAAGACACCGAGTTGTCAGGACAAAAACTTCTTGCCGGCGAAAAAGTCGTGATGTGGTACTGCTCAGGCAACCGCGACGAGCGCTCTTTCAACGACCCTTTTGCCTTCGACGTCACCCGTTCGTCAAGCACGGCCCAGGTTGGCTTTGGTGCAGGTGGCCCACATTTCTGCCTCGGTGCAAATCTGGCCCGCCGCGAGATCTCCGTGATGTTTGATGAGATTCGTCGACGCCTACCAAAGATGCGGATCACTGGTGAACCAGCCCTGCTGCAGAGTTCATTCATCAACGGCATCAAACGCATGCCTTGCGCCTGGCACTAAGAAGTTTTTTCTTGACCCATATCGCCACGCACATAATGGCGGCGACAGAGAAGTTCATAGCGCACGACATCGCCGAACAATGGTACGGCGACATCATTAGTGTCACCCACAACGACGGTTTCACCTTCATAGACAACAACACCGTTGATCACACGGGCGTTGTGTGTAGCTCGTGAACCACACCAGCAACGCGCTTCAACCTGCATTTCAACTCGTTCATCTGCAACTTCAAGCATGCGCTTTGTGCCCTCAAACAATAAGCCTTTAAAGTCAGTGATCAGACCAAATGCGTAGACATCTACTCCGAGATCATCAACGATGCGCGCTAATTGATCGCATTGTTCAAGCGTATAAAACTGCACTTCATCACAGACAATGAAATCGAGCGGCATTCTTGTTTCAGCAAGAGCGAACAAATCAATGGACTGTGAAACCTCGACAGCTGGTGCCGAGACTCCGAGGCGACTCGTGACCTGAGTTCCATCTCGGTCAAGTTTGGTCAGGAGCAGACCTCTGCGATCTCTCACCGCCAAATTAAAATGAATCTGCAAAGCAAGTGTACTTTTGCCAGAACCCATCGTGCCGAAACTGAAACGTAAAGTAGCCATGACCTGACCGAACTTACTCGCTCAGAGGGACTGACGAACTAAGAGGAGAGAGTCGCCCCCGAAAGAATTTCTGGGACTCGAACATCAGCCACGACGGCATAGTGATCGCTACCCTGAACCCCATCAATCGGGTTGACCCCCGCAAGCCAAATCTTGGACGGATGTCCAGCGGGCTTGGGTCTCGGCCAACTCACGAATAGATAATCAAGGCGGCGATTTGGCCAATTGGCATCCGCTAGATACGGATTAGCGCTACTCCACGTATGACCACTGTCCTCGCCGCGTAATTCCCACATATCTGCAAACACTAAATTCGGGTGTCTCACAGATGTACGACCGGTCAAACGTCGGATCTCGTCGCTATCGGGCACTGCATTGAAGTCACCACCAAGCAGAACCGGCAAATCTATTTTCGGATCTCCGCGCAAACTCAAAGCAAGATCGGCGATTGCATCAACCTGCAACATTCGCACAGCTGATTCATCAAAACGATGGTCGAGATGGGTGCAGATCACTGGCCAAGGTCCCCACGGAGAATCAAGGACCGCAAATAATGCTCGACGGTGTGCAGGGTCGCCCTTGGCATTAGGTAACGCAATTTGACCATGCCGAATAATCGGCCAACGCGACAAAATGGCATTACCCATGTGCCATTCACTTAGAGTGACGACAACCTGGTAATTCAGTGTGGCGGCAAAACCTTGCGCCTGTTGCTCGGTGGTGTGTACCTCTTGCAAGAACACAACGTCAGGATTCTCTTCGCGCAGAACCTCTTCAATGACGCTCTGACGTTCTTTCCATGGACCGAAGTGCCACCAAAGATTCCAAGTCAGAACTCTGATCAAGGCGTGGTCAGTATCGCCAGCACGATGACGCCGTAGGCGGCAAAGGCAATCGACAACATGCACGGGGCGAAACGAAAGTTTCGTGGGGGCTTCACTTCGCTGGTCTCAAGATTCTCAAAAAAATGTTGGCTCATCACGATGAGAGTTATCGGTCCATCCCCGTCGAGCCTTGAGACATTTCCGAGAATACCCCCTCACGCTGGGCAGATGCACACTTCGCCCGACTTGCGTCGTTATTACCACTAGAGATTTTTACCCACAACAGAAAGAAGAAAAAATCATGAAACCACTAGTCCGCCTCGATCAATCAATCATCCTCGTGCGACACGACGAGATCGTCAACATGATGCTCGAACTCACCGCACCACCTTCCCCTGCGACTGAGCGAGCCCCCCTGGATATCGCCTTGGTCGTTGACCGTTCAGGTTCAATGGAAGGAGAACCCCTTGATTCCGTGCGTCGCGCAGTTCTCGAACTGATTCGCGTCGCTGGCCCCAATGACCGCATTGCGGTGATCAGTTTTGATACGGCCATCGATGTTGTGCTGCCCCTTGCGCACCACAGCCTGCCTGCGGTCCGCGATCGCATTCTGAATATTCACAGCGGTGGCTCAACGAATTTATCGGGTGGCTGGCTGAAGGGATTTGAAATTCTGAACTCGGCCACACCAAACACCGGGTCCTTACCAGCAATTAAACGAATCATCGTCCTCACTGACGGACATGCCAACTCCGGCGTGACTGATAGCGACGAATTGTGCACCATGGTCCGCGGAGCTACATCTCATAGTGTCTCCACTTCAATGATCGGCTTTGCCGACGGATATGACGAAAAATTGTTGGCTGCCATGGCAGATGCTGGACGTGGCAACGATTATTGGTGCGCCGGACCCGATCAGGCACTCAATGTTTTCAATGCTGAGTTTGATGGGCTGGCCTCAGTCGTTGCGCAAAATATCTCTTTGGAGATTCAACCCACTGAGGCCACCGCCGCCTGTGAAGTTCTCAACGAGTTCGATGGCGTTGACGTCCCCGGAGCTCCAGGGGCTCGTCAGATCATGATCGGCGATGCCTTTAGTGATGAGGTGCGACGTGTTGTCGTACGTTTCACATTGCGTCCACGACTGGGAGTCGGCACATTCACAGTTGCCAACTTGGTTCTACGTTGGGCCTCAACCATTGGATCAGTTGAACTCCACGAATTGACGATCCCAATCGACCTCGAGTCCACGGAAAATGCCAGCGACCTCCGCGAGATGGACATTGAGGTCACCAAGCAGGTCCTTTTATTGCAGGTTGCCGAATTGCGCAAAGCAGCCATCAAGCAAGCCCGGGAAGGTCATATTGACAAAGCCCGTATTCTTCTCAACCAGGTAGTAGCCATCTTGGTTGCCACTGGTGCTGATCAGCGGGAAATTGACGAGATCAACGAACTCACGCAACGCCTTGAGCATTTCGGTGAACGCGATATGAAGATGCTGCATTCGATGTCTCGTAGCTCCATTAAGGGTCGCAACAAGCGCTTTGATCCGAACGACCCGTTCAAGTCCTGAGCCTGCCGACTAAGTTCTAGAGTCAACTACTCATTTAAAAATGGAGAGACTCATGAGCGAACGTTTTGAAAATGGATTCACCGGCCGAGTTGCCGTCGTCACTGGCGGCGGCACCGGCATGGGTCGTGAGTTGGTTCGTCAACTCACGGCCGACGGATGTGATGTGGCGACCTGCGATGTCATGGAGGACACCCTCGCGGAGACCGCAGCCATGTGTGCATCTGACGGAAACTCGGGACAAATACTGACCTTCATTGCCGATGTCTCGATTGAGACGCAGGTTCTCGCATTTCGTGATGCCGTGGCGGCATGGCGGCCACATGTCAACTTGTTATTCAACAACGCTGGCATCGGCGGTGGCGGCAGCATTATTGAAGAGGACCGTCACGACTGGGAAAAAACCTTTGGTGTGTGCTGGTACGGCGTGTACTACAACACCCGCGCCTTCTTACAAATGTTGCTCGATGCCCCGATCGGTCATGTGATTAATACGAGTTCAGTCAATGGTTTTTGGGCGTCGCTCGGACCGAACGTTCCTCACACGGCTTACAGCGCCGCCAAGTTCGCGGTCAAGGGTTTTACTGAAGCGCTGATCACTGACTTCCGTATGAATGCGCCGACGCTACGCGCTTCACTTGTCATGCCTGGCCATATCGGAACCTCAATCGCCATCAACTCACGCAAGCTGCTGGGAGCCGATCCAAAAGAGATGACTGCAGAGCAAATCGCACAGATGCGCTCTCGTTTCACCAAGGCTGGCATCGATCTCAGTGGCGCCAGTGACGAAGATCTTCGGGTGGGGATTCAAGCTCAAGGTGAGGCTTTTCGAGACAATGCTCCGATGTCGGGATCTGAAGCGGCAACTGTCATTTTGAACGGAGTTAAGCAAGGTGAGTGGCGAATCTTGGTGGGCGCTGACGCGGTGATTCTTGACGAAATGGTGCGCTCCTATCCAACTGATGCCTACTTGCCGGATTTCATGGAACGGGTGCAGGCCCGTGGCGCACTTGGTGGTATCCCCAGCAGTTTGTGAAATCAACTCGCCGACGGTGCTACGAATAAGTCGGGCAACGCCTGGCAGCGTCGTGAGAATGCTGACTGAAGTGATGACCACATGTCGGACACAACGGATCGGTACGACGAAGACGACGGGCATCACGTTCAGCCTCAATCTCACTCGCTAACTCGGCCTTTCGCTGACCCTTCTTTTTTCCGTGTCGGTACGACAGGTACGCCCCAAAGAGTCCCATGGTTCAGCCGATCACTTGTGGAAAGTCAGTGGCTCGACGGAGCCACAAAATGGATAAGCCGGAGCGTTTCTTGGGCCAAAAACTCTCATCTTCGACATTCGGATCGCGCCATCCAACAGGTTCCTCACACGGCGGCAATTGGATGAACTGGCGCAACATAAATCCACGTTCAGCGGGCATTCCCGCAGCCTCCCATATTTCCAAGCTAAATCTGGGATCTGCCAATATTTGCGCAGTCCTGCGCTCGGCCTCGCGGAGCATCGCAACTGGCACACGCCTGCGCTTGTCGATCCGCTTCTTGGCCACCGACTTGGGCCGAGTATCAAATTTCTTGGTCATCATTACCCCTCTCACTGACTATGAATCTCACATCTCTTAAACGACCGTAACTCGCCATTTTGTGCGCTGATCAGATGTTTTTTTACTCGTTGCGCTTGAGAGTTCGCCCAGTCAGCGTGTAAGAATTAAGCCATGACTACGACAACTCTTGATACATCACGTGCGCTTGTAGAGAATGCTCTCGCCGATTTCCTCGCCACCCACGATCCGAAGAAAATGGACAATGTCACCTTTCGTGGTCTGCGTTTTGACGCAGGTTTAGCCTGGGTACATTTTCCTGTGGGCCGTGGCGGACTTGGCGTACGCCCCGATCTCAATCGCCTTGTTGAAGAGGGTTTGCGTAAAGCGGGAGCGGCCCCTCAAGACCCAGCCACATTTTTCATTGCCTTAGCGGGCCCCACCATTGCCACTCACGGATCCGATGAGGTGCAGAAGCGATTCTTGCGACCGATGTTCACTGGCGAAGAGAAGTGGTGCCAGTTATTCAGTGAGCCTGGTGCGGGATCAGACTTTGCTGGTCTTGGTACGCGTGCAGTGCGCGATGGTGATGAGTGGGTCGTCAACGGACAAAAGGTCTGGAATACTTTGGCGCACTTAGCCGACTGGGGCATGCTCGTAACGCGCACCGATCCCGAACAGCCCAAGCACAAAGGCATGACATATTTCGCGATCGATATGCGTTCACCCGGTGTTGAAGTTCGACCGTTACGCCAAATTACTGGCGAGGCCGAATTTAATGAGGTCTACATGACCGATGCACGTGTGCCTGATACACAACGTGTCGGCGATATCGGCGACGGTTGGCGAGTGGCACTCACCACTTTGATGAATGAGCGCACCGCTATTGGTGGCGGTGGCGGCGGTAACAGCAAACGTCGGGGTCCCATCGATGAAACAGTGCGCATCTGGAACGAACTTCCAAGTGATCTACAAACGGGAGCTCAGAAGGATCAGATGATGAGGTTGTGGTGTCGTAGCGAAGTACTGCGCCTCACCAATGCCCGTGGAGCTGCGGCCGCCAAGGCAGGTAACCCCGGACCAGAAGGTTCCATTGCCAAGTTGATGCTCGCCGAATTTAATCAAGAGGTCACCGCTTTCACAGTTGGATTGCTCGGTGCCAAAGGAATGATTGATTTCGACTTCACTTTCCGTCGCCCTGACGGTCTCTCTGTGGATGGAGCAGAAGGTGGCGTACGACATTCGTTCTTGCGCTCACGGGCAAACTCCATTGAGGGCGGCACGAGCGAGATCATGCGCAATATCTTGGGCGAACAAGTTCTTGGCCTGCCCGGCGAACCACGCGTGGACAAAGCCATCCCGTGGATCAAAGTTCCCCGCAACTAGCCCGGCCTTCTCGGTAGAAAAACCGTCTTCGGTAGATTCCTGAGCGTAAAACACTCGTTCACCTACCGAGAACGGTCAAGATGGCAGGGTGCAGACGTCACGCGGTATTGAAGTTCCCGAGGATGCCATCGCCTGGTCCTTTGCTCGATCCACGGGTGCTGGCGGTCAAAACGTCAACAAGGTCTCCTCTAAGGCCACGCTCAGCGTGTCTACGGCTGCTTTGTTGGGTTCGCCCACCAAATTGGCTCGGGTGATCCAAGCCCTCGGCGAGACGATCACCGTCACCTGCCAAGAAAGCCGGAGTCAGTGGCGTAACCGTCAATCCTGCGTCCAGAAACTCAGCGAGATGATTGATGTAGCGGCTGCACCTCCCGCTCCGCCGAGACGTAAAACCAAGCCAAGCAAAGGGGCCATTGAACGGCGTCTTGCGGGGAAGAAAAAAGACGGCGAGAAAAAAGCTGGGCGACGCGGCGATTGGTAACCCCGATACCGTAAACGTTATGCCGAGCCGATTTACTCTCAAAACCATGAATGCCCTCCATAAATCCTTACTTGCGGTGTCCTTCGGCAAATTCGGATGGGATGCGGGCAAGATGCCCGTTCTCAAACTCACCACAACAGGTCGTAAAAGTGGTCAGAAGCGCACCATCATGTTGACCTCACCGATGCAATTGGGTGAAACCTGGGTCATCGTGGCATCTAAGGGTGGCGATGACGATCACCCTGCATGGTTCTTGAACCTTCAGGCCGACCCAACCGTTGAAGTGGACATTCGCGGAAAGAAGTCAGTGCGCACCGCCCGTCTTGCGACGCCCGAAGAGCGATCCACAATGTGGCCGCAGATCACCTCTGTGTACACCGGTTATGCCGGCTACCAAGAGCGGACGCAACGCGAAATTCCTTTAGTGTTGCTCGAACCTCAAGCCTGAAAATCTGTCAATGTCGGACGAAGCACCTACATACGACGACATTGATTCTGAGGTTGAGGCGACTGTTGCGTTGCTACAGATGCTCGTCGCAGATCGTGGTCTTTTGGCTGATATCCCTACTGAATTAAGAGTTCAACTACTGAGTTTGGCTGGCGATCTTTACGAACCCGACCTCACTCTGCGCCGTCGTTTAATCAAAGATCAGCGCCGCAGCGACAAGAATGAGAAAACTGCTCGTCACCAAGAGAATCTGGCGCAGGCTGCCATTCGCGCCCTGCGCGCCAAACCAGTATTCGTGACTCCCAACGTTTTTCCCCCCGAACTTGTTGAGGGTGACGAGATCAACGACACCGACGAAAACAGCGCGGCATTTATTGAGACCAATAAGGAACAACACTGTTACGTCTGCAAGGTGAAGTACACGCTGATTCATTTCTTTTACGATCAACTCTGTCCGGAGTGCGCCGAGTTCAATTACAACAAACGTGGTGAAACAGCAGACCTGAGTGGCCGTGTTGCATTACTCACTGGCGGTCGAGTCAAGATCGGTTATCAAGCGGGCATCAAATTATTGCGCGCTGGCGCGCACCTGATTGTCACTACCCGTTTTCCCCGCGATTCGGCAATGCGTTATGCATCCGAAGCCGACTTCGCCCAATGGGGTCATCGCCTCGAGATCTATGGGCTCGACTTACGCCACACCCCAAGTGTTGAAGCCTTTTGTCAGCATGTAATGACCACATACGATCGTCTCGACTACATCGTTAACAATGCCTGTCAAACGGTGCGCCGCCCGCCCGAGTTTTATCGCCACATGATGGAACTCGAGAACGCGTCAATCGCCGACATGGCGCCACATGTGCGCGAACTCGTGGGCGCTTACGAAGGTTTGCGGGGTTACAACATGTTGCCCTCGGCCGAAGAGGGTGCGCTTGAACTTGCTGGCCTCTCTCCAGCAACCGCACCAGGTATTACTCGTTCGGCCGAGTTATCACAAGCAGAACTCATCGCCGAAGATCGTGACTTACCATCACATCTATTTCCCGAAGGTCAACTCGATCAAGACTTACAACAAATTGACTTGCGCGATCGCAACTCATGGCGACTCACACTTGCAGAGGTGTCATCAGTTGAGTTACTTGAAACGCAACTCGTAAATGCTGTTGCACCATTTGTTCTCAACGCTCGATTGAAGCCATTGATGTTGCGCACTGAGAACCGTGATAAGCACATCGTCAATGTGTCAGCGGTTGAAGGTCAGTTTTACCGCAAACTAAAAACCACTCGTCACCCCCACACGAATATGGCTAAGGCCGCGCTGAACATGATGACACGCACATCGGCCGCCGATTATCACGCCGATGGTATTCATATGAACAGTGTTGATACCGGCTGGATCAATGACGAAGATCCCGCGCATCTCGCCGACCGCAAGCGATCCGAGCATCACTTCCATCCGCCGCTTGACATCGTTGATGGAGCTGCCCGAATTGTTGATCCGATCATTGATGGCGCGAATAGTGGCTCACACATTTGGGGGCAGTTCCTCAAGGATTACAAACCAACTGACTGGTAGACATTAACCATGACCGAAAAAGCCAATGTTCCACTCGCTGGCGCCTTCGGTGGCGGCGGGTTGTTCGGTATCGGTTATGCCATGGGAGTCATTGAAGGACTGCGCCAACAAGGCATTGATCTTTCAACGGCCCCAATGTTGGGTACCTCGGCAGGCTCTTGGGCGGCGGCGGCTACTGCTCTTGGCGTTACCTTTTCCAGCCTCAAAGATGTCAAGATGCCACGTTTTCCAAATTTACGCGCTGGAGTTCTCGCTCAATCAACACACCAGGTTTTCGGAGATGCAATGCGTCCCAACGTCCATGTTGTGGCCTGTGCTGTGCGAGGTTTAAAGCGCACCGAACTAGACGGCGCATTGATTCCGCTAGCGACGATGGTTGCCGCTTCGTCTGCGGTACCTGGCTTATTCGCGCCACAGTCCATCAATGGGCGTTTGTATATCGACGGTGGCGTGCGTTCAGGAGTCAGCGTCGATCTGGCGGCCCCCGCTGATCTGTTGATCGTCATCGCTCCACTTGCAGGCGCCATGTTTGGACCGTTCAACAACATCGTTGAGCGCAACACTCAACGCGAAATAAATCAGTGGCAAAATGTCCATCTCGGTAAAGTACGGCTCTTCGCTCCGAATAACACGACAGCCAAAATTGCGACGTTACCTCACCATCTCTTTGACAAAGCACGAGGGATTGAGGCGTACGCCCACGGACTTATTGAGGGCAAACAGGCCATATAAAAAATCTCGGTGTCGAGATCGGAGAATTTCTCCACAATCGACACCGAGATCTTTTGAGCCTCACTTATTTTTCAGCTACAGCCGCTGGTACTCCCACACGATGGGCAGGCGTGACATGAACCGGCACGGTTCATCTGCACACCACATTGCATGCACATCGGCGCATCGCTGTGCTTCAGCGCCTTGCGAGCAATCTCTGCCGAATGATCACTCACGGGCGCCACAGGTGCAATACCCATCGACAACTGTGTGACTAATTCTTCGACTGATGGAATGCTCTTAGGATCAGTGGCCACATCGGCACCATTTGACGACTGGTACGAAGTTTCTTCAACACCAGGCAAGGTCGGTTGCAGACGCTCGTCCACAGAGAAGATGCCCATTTCTTCGCGCTCGTCGTAGGTCAAATATTCCAAAGCCAAACGACGGAACAAATAGTCCATAATCGAAGCGGCGAAACGAATGTCTGGATCGTCGGTCATGCCAGCTGGTTCAAAGCGCATGTTGACGAATGCTTCAACAAAAGCACGCATTGGCACGCCGTACTGCAGGCCGTAACTGATGCTCTTGGCGAAGGCATCCATAATGCCCGACAACGTTGAGCCCTGCTTCGAGACCGTCAAGAAGACTTCACCTGGACGACCATCTTCGTATTCACCGATCGTGGCGAAGCCCTTGCAGTCCGCAACACGGAATTCGAAAGTGCGACCGCGGCGACTGCGTGGCAACTTCTGACGAACCGGCTTGGAGATCACTCGCTCAACGATCTTTTCTACAACGGCCGTTGCTGCTGCTTCTGGGGCATCGGCCTTGACATCATCTTTCTTGGCAGTTGACAAAGGCTGACCGACTTTGCAGTTGTCGCGATAGATAGCCACAGCCTTGATGCCCAGTTTCCAGGACAACATGTGCAGTGCTTCAATCTCTTCAACCGTGGCTTCTTCTGGCATGTTCACAGTCTTTGAGATCGCTCCCGACAAGAACGGTTGCACAGCGCCCATCATGCGCACGTGGCCTTCGTAATGAATCGTATTGTCACCCATTGAGCAAGCGAAAACTGGCAGATGCTCAGTTTTCAAATCAGGCGAATCAACGATGCTCTTATTGGTGTCGATATAAGAGATGATCCGATCCACAACAGGACCCTCATATCCAAGGTTCGTCAAGGCTCGGGGCACCGTCTGATTGACGATGACCATGTTGCCTCCACCCACCAACTTCTTGAACTTGACAAGACCCAAATCTGGTTCGATACCCGTTGTATCGCAGTCCATCATCAGACCGATTGTTCCAGTCGGTGCCAAAACCGTGGCCTGAGCATTTCGCACGCCGTACTCTTCGCCGTCGCGGACTGCAGACTCCCATGACTGCGAAGCGGCAGCTACTAGATCGGGTTGCACGATCTCGATGTTGTCAATTTCTTGATCAGCGTCACGATGCATCCGCAACAC
>CAMAYS010000056.1:0-12531 GCA_945862545.1 Bifidobacterium breve
TCTTTCTTTTGATTGCTATTTTCGCTCCGTTGATAACGAAAATTCTCGGCATTTCGCCAAATGCACTGGACCGCGATTCTCTGAATGATTACGGGCTTCCTAACGGAAGGTTTGGTGGGATTTCGGGAAAACATTGGCTCGGTGTTGAGCCCGGAACGGGAAGGGATATTTTGGCACGCCTAATATATGGCGCCCGCCTTTCCCTGTTCGTCGGACTGGTGGCGACACTGATCACCACTTCGGTCGGGATGGTCCTCGGATTAATCGCGGGCTACCTGCGTGGTCGGGTAGACACGTTTTTAAGTCGACTCAGCGATCTAGTGATGACATTTCCTTCGTTGATTTTGACCATTGCTCTCGTCCGACCCGGCACGCAACGATTGGAAGCCATGGGCGTCCCAGAGGGAAATCCAGCGCGCCTCACATATCTGATGTTAGTGACTCTGTTTTTCGGTTGGGTTGGTTTCTTTCGCATTGTCAGAGGTCAAACCATGGCATTGCGAGAACGAGAGTTCGTGGAAGCCGCTCGAGCCAGCGGCGCCGGTTCAGTTCACATTTTATTCCGGCAGATCGCCCCGAATCTCTGGGGTCCAATCATTGCTCTAGCTTCAATGAGTCTTCCTGGCTATGTGGCATATGAAGCCGCTTTGTCGTTTTTAGGTGTCGGCATCATTGCCCCAACGGCCTCTTGGGGGATCATGCTGCAGGATTCTGTTCATTTCTACCGTGCAGATCCGACTTATTTCTTCATCCCCGGAGCCACGCTTTTCGTCTTAGTTATGGCCTTTTATCTGCTGAGTGAGGGTTTACGAGACGCCTTAGATCCCAAAAACGACCGTCAACAGGTCGCCTAGGGACTCTTCTCGCAACCACTGCGCATGTTGCGCTAGATTGAAGTTAACGTTTTCACAACAAGGGGGAATAATGAAATTAAGGTCCTACAAATTTTTAGGTGTCGCCATAGCGGCATCCCTAGTCATCGCTGCCTGTGGCAGTGATAGTGGCTCAGGCTCAATCAACAAACCAACCAAGGGTAAGCCGGGTGGCACTGTGTACATTCTCACCCAGGGCGAGCAAATTACCCATCTGGATCCACAAAGAAACTACACAGGTTCAGACTTGGCGTTCGCCGCTTCGACGATGCATCGAACCCTCACCAGTTATAAGTATGCAGACGGCGGCGAAGGTTCCGAGATCGAAGCGGACCTTGCCACTGATACAGGAACTGCTTCTGAAGATGCCAAGACATGGTCCTTCACTCTTCGTGATGGTTCAACCTTTGAAGATGGAACAGCGATCACTTGCGCTGATGTCGCTTATGGCGTGTCACGTACCTTCGCTCAAGAGGTCATCACTGATGGACCGACCTACGCGATCAGTTACCTTGACATCCCTGAAGGGGGATACTCCGGTCCTGTTGAGTTAAACACTGCAACGACTGCAGAAGAGCAGGCACTGTTCGACAGTGCGGTTGCGTGTGAAGACAAGACGATCACATTCCGTTTGAAAGTTCCTGTAGCCGACTTCAACGTCGCAGTGACTTTGCTCTCATTCTCGCCTGTGCCAAAGGGTCTTGATACTGGCGAAGGATATGACATGGCGCCCGTGTCGTCAGGACCATACAAGATTGATTCGTACACCCCAGGAGATTCTCTGGTTCTCGTGCGGAACGAGAATTGGGACAAGGATTCCGATCCAGTACGAAATGCGTATCCAGATTCAATCGTCTATAAGTTCGCCCTTGAAGGCGCTGTTATCGACGAGCGCATGATTGCCGATAATGGTGATGATCAAACTGCAGTTTCTGCAGATGGTATTTTGCCGGAAAACTTGGGAACGATTTTTGACGATCCAAGGTTTGAATCTCGTCGCCAAGATGGATACGACCCGTACGTCACTTACACCGCATTCAACGTGAAGCAGGTTTCGTGTCTAGAGGTTCGCCAGGCAGTTTGGCTGGCTTTGGATCGAGAAGCTCTTCGCACTGCAGCCGGTGGTCCTTACACGGGCGATTTCGCTGATGGTTTCGTCAAGCCCGCCTTGGCCGAAGATTACGCACCCGGCAAGGTGGTTGAAGGACTCAATGTCGATGGTACGCCAAACACGGAAGCTGCCATTGCAAAGATGGAAGAGGCAAAGACAGCGTGTCCTGACATCTATGAATTGGCCACCGGAGAAGGCTTGAAGTTCGATCACGGTGACACGCCCACGTGGGCGAAGCTTGTGGCGATTTGGATCGAGTCTCTCAAGGCTGCTGGCATAGTCCTGAATTCGAATCCGATTGAACCCAGTGCCTACTACCCAACGATCATGGACCCTGAAACGCAGGGGAGCATGTCCCGTTCGGGTTGGGGACCAGACTGGGCCAACGCCTCAACTGTTATCCCAGAGTTGTTCTGCGATTGCGGCGGTTTCAACCTTTCTCAGAACTCTGCTGATCCGGCCTACGCCGAATTTGAAGCCGGGGTTCAAGAGGCTCGTGCAGAAACCAATCGTGGCAAGCAAGGAAAAATGTGGCAAGAACTCAACCAATATGTTCTTGACCAAGTGTGGGCGATCCCCGGATCCTTCACTAAGGCTCAAGATATTTGGGGTTCGAAGTTGGGTAACACCTACCGGTGGGGTCCTTATGGATCTTTCAACTTCGGTGATCTCTTCGTTAATTCCTGATATGAGGTTGATGGATCGGGTGCAAGCCTGATCCGTCAACTAAGTACAGGTGGAGCCAATATCGGTTATTTAAAGGGAGATCGTCAGTGATTGCATATTTAACCCGGCGGATTTTGTTCGCAGGAGTGCTGTTACTGGCGGTCTCTCTTTTCACATTTCTAGTTTTTGCGTTACTGCCGACTGACCCGGCGGCCCTGACGTGTGGCAAGGCCTGCACACCAGAGCGCATAGAAGCGAATCGCACGAGGCTTGGTTATGACCAGCCGTTGCTGACGCAATATGGGAAGTTTCTGAAGGGAATCGTGGCGGGTCGCACCTATGGCGAAGGTCAGGGCGAGTTCACTTGTGGAGCTCCCTCGTTGGGGTATTCATTTAGTCAAAAAGATTGCGTGACTTCGTTGATCGCTCGAACATTGCCGGTGACAGCGTCAATCGCTATCGGTGGTTTCGTGCTGTGGATGATCTTTGGTATTGGCCTAGGAATGGTGTCTGCTCTCAAAAGAGGACGTTGGCCAGATCGCTTGATTTCCATTGTGTCGGTAGTGGGGCTGAGTTTCCCGACGTTTTTCTTGGCTCTCTTGCTGCTGTTTATCTTTGTGATTTGGAGTCAGATTCTTCCCTTTCCTTCCTACGTGTCGCCAACTGAAGACTTCTTCGGATGGTGTCAGGCGCTCCTTCTTCCTTGGTTGACGATCACGATCATCTCTTCGCCGTATTACATTCGTTTGACTCGTTTCGGGATGTTAGAGACAATGAATGAGGATTATGTGCGCTTGGGTATTGCCAAGGGCTTGAAGCGGTGGACTGTCTTGCGAAAATATGTCTTGCGTTCCGCATTGATACCGATTGTGACCGTCGCTGGACTGGATTTTGGGGCCACGCTCGGAGGAGCGGTGTTCACAGAGTCAATTTTTTCTCTGCCTGGGATGGGTCGTTTATCGATCAAGGCAGTCTCAGATTCAGATTTACCTGTGCTGGTGGGAACGACGCTCGTGGCAGCTACGTTTATCGTCTTTTTTAATTTATTAACGGATATTTTTTATGGTTTAGTTGATCCCCGTGTGAGGATTCACAAATGAGTGAATTGGTACTTCAAGTCAAGGATCTGAAGGTTTCATTTTCCACGGCGGACGGAATAGTTCAGGCCGTTAATGGCATTTCTTTCGATGTGCGTAAGGGACAGACCCTCGGCATAGTGGGTGAAAGTGGATCAGGAAAGTCGGTGACAGCATCGTCGATTATGGGTTTGATCAACAGGAACTCAGCGGATATGTCGGGATCCATCCTCCTGGGCGGTTTAGACGTCCTCACTGCGCAAGAGCGGGAGATTCGAGCTTTGCGTGGAAGGGAAGCGGCGATGGTCTTCCAAGATCCAATGTCAGCGCTAAACCCCTATTACACCGTTGGCAAACAAATTGCCGAGGCTTACGAAGTTCATCACCCGAAGAGTTCGAAAAAGGAACGTCAACTCGTCGCCTTGGACATGCTCGCTAAAGTTGGTCTGCCAAAACCCTCGGAGTGTATTGATGAATACCCTCATCAGTTTTCCGGCGGCATGCGTCAGCGCATTGTCATTGCTATTGCATTGATCAACAATCCGCGTTTACTCATCGCCGATGAACCCACTACGGCACTTGATGTAACCGTTCAAGCGCAAATCCTCGAACTCATGATGAATTTGCAACAGGAGTTCGGTTCAGCCATTATTTTAATCACCCATGATTTGGGAGTGGTGGCGGAAGTCGCCGATGAAGTCATGGTGATGTATGCCGGTCAAACGATGGAATCATCGAAAGTGCAATCCCTGTTTGATGCTCCGTCACATCCATACACCCGAGGGCTTCTCGGATCGGTCAGAAGCTTGGACAATAGTGAACGGGGAGCCCTGCACACCATCGCTGGTAACCCGCCCTCAATGATTTCCTTGCCAGGTGGTTGCCCGTTTCACCCTCGTTGCGAGTTTGCTGCCTCGATGAATGGTCTCTGTGCCACTGTGCAGCCGACATTGCGAGTTCTTCCCGCAACGGGTAGCGAGTCAGCATGCCACTTGAATGATGATCAACTGCAGTCTCTTGGGCGGGGTGTCACTCATGACTAATCCAGTTGTCTTGGAAGCCCAGAACCTTGTTAAACACTTTCCGACCGTGACTAAGGGATTGCTGCAGCGCTCAACGGATTCGGTCAAAGCAGTTGATGGAGTGTCCGTGCAAGTGCGCGCAGGTCAGACCTTGGGCGTGGTGGGCGAATCTGGATGTGGCAAGTCAACGCTGGCGCGATTGCTGATGCGTCTACTTCCGCCGACATCGGGCACGGTATTGCTAGATGGGGCTGACATCACCTCTTTGACAGGGCGTGAATTGCGAGCAGTGCGGGCGAAGATACAAATGGTCTTTCAAGACCCAGTTGCTTCCCTCAACCCGCGTCACAGTGTCGGGCAAATCATTGGAACCCCTTTGAAGTTCCTCAAAGAAAACTCTGCCTCTGGTGCAAGAGAGCATGTGCAAGAGTTGATGGAACTGGTCGGGCTCAATCCTGAGCACTACAACCGATATCCGCACGAGTTCTCTGGGGGTCAACGCCAGCGAATCGGCATTGCGCGGGCCCTTGCCGTTGGTCCACAGGTGATCGTGGCTGACGAGCCGGTATCCGCCCTAGATGTCTCCATCCAGGCGCAGGTTCTTAACCTCATGGAAAAGTTGCAGAGCGATCTTGGTCTTTCGTATGTCTTCATCGCCCACGACCTCTCTGTGGTGCGGCACATAGCCGACGAGATCATCGTGATGTATCTCGGCAAGGTCGTTGAGTCGGGCACTCCCAAGGATGTCTATAGCGCTCCCAGCCACCCATACACGCAGGCCTTGCTTTCGGCTATACCAGTGGCCGATCCACGTGCAGCGGGCACTCACAAGCGGATGGTTTTGGTTGGAGATGTGCCGAGCCCCGTCAATCCTCCGTCGGGTTGTCGATTCAGGACTCGGTGTCCGCGTGCACAGGATCTGTGCGCCCTTGAGGAGCCTGCGCTGATAGATCGTGGTCAAGGACATCCTGTGGCCTGCCATTTCCCTGGTTGAGTCCACTAGACTGACTAACCGTGCGTGACATCGTGATGTACATAATGGTCTTTATCAACGTGGTCTCGATGATCGCTATGGTCGCTGGCATTTTGATGCATAGTGGCAAAGGCGGGGGACTTTCCGACATGTTCGGTGGTGGAAGTGGATCGGGTCTTGGTTCGGCAGCTGCTGAGGGAAACCTGAACAAGATTACTTTTGTCATTGCCCTGATTTGGATCATTTCGATTGTTTCCCTCGGCTTTTTGTTGGTCAAATAACCCAACGACGAGAGTGCTCAGTTGGGCTCGCAGGCTACAAACGGTAAAGTTTTGAATACCACGTCGAAGTGGCGAAATAGGCAGACGCGCTAGCTTGAGGGGCTAGTGATCGTAAGATCATGGGGGTTCAAGTCCCCCCTTCGACACCATTTAGTATCGGTTGCTAATTAGAGGTCAAGGGCCCTAAAGAGATGCTCGAGTAGTTCCGAGAAACTGCTGAGTGACGGAAATTGTGGAAATTCGGCGATCACATTATCTGGGGCGTGAAAGAGGAATCCAGAATCGGCACTAGCCAACATGGCGGTGTCGTTGTACGAATCTCCCGCTGCGGCGACTCGATAATTCAGCGCCTTCAAGGCCGTAACGGCGTGCATTTTTTGATTGTCCATTCGTAGCTCGAAATCGATAATGCGATCGTTCTCAACGATCAGCCGGTGACAAAGAAGAGTAGGCATTCCCAATTGCCGCATAAACGGTAGGCCGAATTGCTCGAAGGTATCGGACAAAATGATGACCTGAGTCTTTTCGCGGAGCGCATCCAAGAAGTCCTTCGCTCCAGGTAGGGGATGAAGTGTGGAGATGACCTGAGTGATGGCACTCATCGTCAAATTGTGTTCCGCAAGAAGTGCCAGACGTTGGCGCATGAGTAAGTCGTAATTGGGTTCATCACGTGTGGTGCGACGCAACTCTTTAATCCCAGTCGCTTCAGCAACTGCAATCCAAATCTCAGGGACTAGAACTCCCTCAAGGTCCAAGGTGACCATTGTTTGTTGTGCATGCTTTGCGATTGCCATATGTCAATTATCTCAGACTCAGCGGCTAAGCGTGGGGTTCATTGGATGTCACAGGCTGGTTGCTTCAGCAATCTTGCCCTGGAACCACATCAAACCGATTTCATGACGTGGGCTTAGGGGGCCAGCCTCATAGACCCCACTATTGAGATTTCTCTGCACTGCCTCACAAATCAATTGATCCTCATCTAAGACAACATTTGACAAATCGACCATACGGGCGATGCTCTCTGCAGAGGTATCGACGGAAAAATAATCATAAATGATCATTGTCCGGTCATAGCCGAGAGGAATGATTCGCTCGACATTCATGCCATCGGCATAAATGTTTAAAGCCAGATTCGGATAGCGAAAGAGCCAAGCTCCTCCGGATGCTGACCCTTGAGTCGTGTCGCATGTGTGCAAACAGAAACTGGGCTCTGGTATTGAGACTTGGTACGTGGACATATCCAAAGCCTTTGTCAGAGATGGATGAAGCAGAGGGACGTGGTAGCCCTCAAGGTAATTGTCAACGTAGGTTTTCCAATTGCAAGAAATTTCGCGCTGTATGCGTTGGGCATAGGTGAAAGTTTCAATGGGATATTGGCTGATGCGTTCAGGTAGTCCACCAAGAGATTCCAGTAGTGGATCGGCATTGGGGTCAAGCGAGACAAACACAAAGGGTCCCCATGCTTCGACGGAAATCTTCTTCAGTTCAAAGTCCTCGGCGCATAAAGGCTCGTCGTTGCCGAAATCCCGCGCTGACTTCAATGACCCATCCCATGCAAAGGCCCAACCGTGATAACGGCACACTAGATTTCCCAAAGTTCCGTTACCTGGCCAAGCGATAACGCCCGCACGATGAGGACACACATTATGAAATCCGATGATTTCGCCTTGCGGATTAACCGTCAGCAGAAGGTTCCATCCTGCGAGGTCGGCAGCGTAATAGTCGCCAGGTTTGGAGAGTTCTGCGGTTGTGCAGAACATGACCCATTCACGTGACCAGACATTGCGACGTTCCTGTTCGTAGCCAAAAGGATCTCGGTAGTTTTCGGCTCGCAGGGCAATCTTCATAAATCCATATCCTTGGCAATGATGCTTTTCATGACCTCCGTCGTACCACCGTAGATGCTCGTGACACGGGCATCAGCGTAGGCGCGAGCGATCGGGTATTCGGTCATGTATCCATAACCGCCGAAGAGTTGTAGACACTTATCGGCAACGCGTTTTTGTAGTTCAGTGCACCAGTACTTAGCCTGCGCAGCTTGAGGTGCCGTCAGTGTGCCTTCATTGAGGGCCAGGATGCATTGATCCACAAAGGCCTGAGCCACATCGACTTCAGTGCGCTGTTCGGCCAAAACAAACTTGGTGTTTTGGAACTGTGAAATTGATTTGCCAAAGGCTTTGCGTTCTTTGACATAATCAACCGTCCAGCCGACACAGGCACGGGCCACGGCTACACCGCTGATGGCGATGGATAGGCGTTCTTGAGCGAGGTTTGAGGTCAGATAATGAAAAGCGCGCCCTTCCTCACCGATGAGATTCGCCACGGGAACGTCAACGTCGTTGAAGAAAAGTTCTGCTGTATCTTGACTGTGCATCCCGATCTTGTCGAGATTGCGACCGCGTTCAAAGCCTGCCATCGAACGTTCAACAACCATCAAAGACATACCAGCGTGTCTTTGCGATGGATCGGTTTTCGCGGCGACAATCACAAGGTCAGAATTGATCCCGTTGGTGATGAAAGTTTTGGAGCCATTGAGAATGTAGCGGTCTCCATCGCGACGAGCAGTAGTAGCAATTCCTGCTAAGTCGCTTCCAGTTCCCGGCTCCGTCATAGCGATTGCGGTGATCAGTTCTCCGCTGGCAATCCCTGGTAACCATCGGGCCTTTTGTTCATCGTTGCAGATATCGGTGAAATAGGGAGTAGTGATGTCGTTATGTAATGTGAGCCCTTGGCCGGCTCCACCAATTCCGGCGTACGCTAATTCTTCAGCAATGACTGAGTTGAAACGAAAGTCATGACTTCCGCCGCCACCAAATTCTTGTGGGATTGCCATACCGATAAAGCCGTTGTCTCCAGCCTTCTTATATAAGGATCGCGGAGCGATTCCCTCGGCTTCCCATTTCAGATAATCCGGAGTGATTTCTTGGGCGACGAAGCGACGAAAACTGTCGGCAAAAGCCACATGGTCTTCGTTGTATAGGGAGCGTTTCACACCTCCTATTCTGCCCCTAAGCCCAGCCTCCCGCATAGGCGACGAACTGACCAGTCGTAAATTGGCTACTGCCATCCAGGAAAACCATGCAGAATGCAGCGAATTCGCTCATCGTGCCTAAGCGCCTCATTGGCACCTGAGCCTCAATCTTGGCTCGAACTTCTGGGTCATTGGCCCCAGAGGCAGCAAGAAAGCCTGGGAAATCCATGAAATTGGTACCGACAGCATTGACTTGAACCCCAGTGCGGGCGATCTCATCGGCGACATTCTTGACGAGCATGGATGCACCAGCGCGCGCCGCCGAATACAAAGGCGCTCCTGGAGTCGGGCGGGCAGCGGAGGCACTCGTGATCACGAGGACTTGGCCTGAGCCTTGAGCAATCAGGTTAGGTACCACTGCGCGCATGAAGTTATACGGTGCCTCAATACAGCCCACGAGAACTGAGCGGAGTTGTTCTAATTCTGAGTGCACAAAACGACCAGTGATGATCTCGCCTGAGAACATCACTGCCGAGTCGATGCGTCCAAATCGTGTCATAGCCGCCTCTACGAGCTTGTCGGAGGCTGTCGGATCTGCGAGGTCACGAACACCGCTGACAACCTCCACGAGGGTTCCTGAAGCGGTGAGTTCGTCAACGAGATCTGGCTTTGCGCCTCCTAAAACCAAGTTAAATCCGCGTCCAGCCAACTGGCGAGCCAGTTCAGGACCTACATAGAAGTTGGCATCGGCGATAACCGCCGTTGGTCGGGAATTTTGATTTGATTTTTCGGACATATGACGAGGGTAGGTAGTGTCAGGGCTATTGTCAATACCATGAAGGATTACGAAGGCTTCCAAGGGTCAATCGGGCGAACTTATAAAGATTCCGTTCCTGACTGGCCGCAGCGTCCACACCCCGGCGAAAGTGCACCCAATGTTATTGTGATCCTTTTTGACGACCTCGGGTTCTCTCACTTGGGCTGTTACGGATCCACCATTGATACTCCCAACATTGACCTTCTCGCTGCACAAGGTTTGCGCTACACGAACTTTCACGTGACTCCTTTGTGCTCGCCGACTCGGGCCGCGCTTTTGACTGGACGAAACCACCATGCAGTCGGAATGCGCGGGGTTTCAAACTTCAGCAGTGGTTTTCCGCACATGCGCGGACAGATTTCAAATCACGCCGCCACGATTGCTGAAGTCGTTCGAGATCAGGGATACGCAACTTTTGCGCTCGGTAAATGGCATTTGTGTCCCATGGCTGATGCTTCGCCGGCGGGCCCTTTTGATCAGTGGCCATTGCAACGTGGGTTTGATCGTTTCTATGGCTTCCTCGATGGCGAGACAGATCAGTTTCATCCTGATTTGGTGTACGACAATCATTGGATCGAAGCACCCGGACGCCCCGTCGATGGATATCACCTCACTGAAGATTTAGTTGATCACGCAGAGCAATTTATGCATGACTCACTCAGTGTGCGGCCAGATCGTCCGTTCTTCATGTACCTTGCCTTTGGCGCGACGCACGCACCACACCAAGCACCTGCTGCATATATGGAGAAGTATCGCGGAGCCTTTGATGAAGGTTGGGATGTGATGCGTGACCGTTGGTTTAAGCGTCAACAAGAACTCGGTTTACTACCGGCTGGTACTGAATTAGCGCCCCGGAATCCTGGTGTTGAAGCATGGCAAGATCTTTCCGATAATCAGCAACGTCTGGCTTGTCGTCTTCAAGAAGCGTACGCAGCCTTCCTTGATCACACCGATGTACAAATCGGGAGGTTGCTCGAATCTCTGCAGCAATTAGGGGTGGAAGATAACACAATGATTGTTCTCTTGTCGGATAATGGAGCCTCGCAAGAGGGCGGACCTTTCGGCGTTCTCCACGAAATGAAATTCTTCAATATGATGATCGAAATGCCAGATGAGGCGATTCATCGGATTGACGAAATTGGTGGACCTCATAGTCACAGCAACTACCCATGGGGTTGGTCGCAAGTAGGCAACACACCTTTCAAGTTCTATAAGCAAAATACGCACGAAGGTGGAATTCACGTACCGTTAATTGTCAAATGGCCAAAGGGCGTACAGGACTCGGGTGGGTTACGAGATCAGTTTCATCACGTCAATGACATCGCTCCGACGATTTATGAGGCAATCGGAATTACTCCGCCCGATGTGTACAGGGGCTTGGAGCAAATGCCGATTTCCGGTGTGCCAATGAACTATTCGTTTGACGAAAAAGATGCCGAGACCACGAAACTGATTCAGTATTACGAAATTCTCGGCCATCGAGGTATCTATTTCGCAGGCTGGAAAGCCGTCACGCGGCACACACCAGGTGTCTCATTTGACGACGATGTGTGGGAGTTGTATCACATTGAGCACGATCGCTCGGAGACTGTGGACTTGGCGGAATCTCATCCGGAACGTCTACAAGAAATGATCGCCCTGTGGTGGGAGGAAGCGGAAAAGGAGGGTGTCTTGCCTCTCGATGATCGTGGGCTTGAACTGTTCTCGATGAAATTTGCTGATCGCACTCCGCATCCTGTGTCGCGTAAATATGTGTATCGCCCGCCTATGTCGCCATTGCCAACGCAGGTATCGGCTTCAGTGGGTGGACGGAGTTGGGATTTGGACGCCAAGGTACGCCGGCAAGATGGTCAGAACGGCGTGATTTATGCGACAGGTACTGAGAATTCGGGTTTCAGTTTCTTTGTGCACAACGACCATTTACTTTTTGATTACAACGTTTTCGGCGAACACCTAGTGGTTGAGTCTCCACAGAAAATTTCGGGTGGAGAAGTGATGTTGAGTCTTAAATTCCGCCGTACAGGCAAGGGTGGAGATGTCACAATATTTGAGAACGGTATTGAGTTAGCGAAGATGGATCTGCCCTTTGTGATGAGAATGATTTCAAGCGTCGGAAGTTCAGTCGGCTACGACCACGGGTCGCCAGTTGCAGCCGAATACAGCGAACGAGTTGACGGTTATCATTTCGAAGGTCGAATTGATTTCGTAGAGATTAATCTGATCTCGTCTCGGCCCGGCGCAGAGACTGATGGCGCTCGTGCCCGAGCCGAAATGGGAAGACAGTAAAGACTTTTATTGTGTCCGCAGATTGAATCTCAGGATTTCAGTTCCGGCACTTTGCGTGACCGAATAACTATCGCCACAGGGGATAACGATTGTTGAACCAGAGTTCATGGCATGTGATCCATTTTCATTCGTGATCACTGTCGCAGAACCCTGTAAAACGAAGAGGAATGTGAGCTGTTTTTCAGCGACGAATGTGGATGGCCAGGAAGCCGCCAAATCACCTGTGATGATGCAGACGTCTGCAAGACCCTGTGTTGCTTGGTGGATTTTGGTATCAGTAATCAGCGCTTGCTCACCGAAGGGCGTCCACGTGGCCTGAGATGCTATGTGGTGGATGAAGGACTGACCAGACCAAGTGCGCTCTGGATTGATGGCGACAGATGGTAGTTGGGTGAGGGGATCGGCATGGGTGAAGTGTTCGGCAGGGTATCCGATCTCTAAAACCTCAAGATTGTC
>CAMAYS010000057.1:0-12446 GCA_945862545.1 Bifidobacterium breve
GTTGTGTCCTTCACCAGGAATGTAGGCGGTGATTTCAACACCACTTGACAGACGCACACGAGCAACCTTGCGCAATGCAGAGTTCGGCTTCTTCGGCGTGTTGGTATACACACGTGTGCATACACCGCGACGTTGCGGCGAACCCTTCAAGGCCGGTGTCTTCGATTTTGTGAACTTGGTGCTTCGTCCTTGGCGGACCAGCTGTTGAATTGTGGGCACTCTTTGACCTCTTTGCTTGTCCGTAACACCGTGTTACGGAATATCTTGACGACTCTCGCCCTCGTGCCAAACGCGCACACGGGAACTTGTGATGTTACGAGCGCCCTGTGGACAACGGCAACCCGTTGCCCCAGGGCATCTCAATATCAGGCTAATTATTTCTTTTTTGACCTATTCAGACTCGGCAATCAGCCGGGAACTGAGTCGGAACCTCGTGACTGACCATCCCAAGCCGCGCTCAGAACGTCAGATGTATCTTCGTCGTCACTGTGCCAGGTCGCCATTGGCACATAATCGGGGGCATCGATGCCGAAGTCCCGATAACGCATCATGCCCGTACCAGCTGGGATGAGTTTTCCGATGATGATGTTCTCCTTGAGGCCATTCAGCGAGTCACCTCGACCGTCAATGGCGGCCTCGGTGAGAACACGAGTGGTCTCCTGGAATGAAGCAGCCGACAACCAAGATTCAGTTGCCAACGAAGCCTTGGTAATACCCATCAGTTCGGTACGACCTTCAGCGGGACGCTTCCCATCTTCAACCATGGCACGGTTTGTGTCACGGAATGTCTTGTTGTCGGTGCGCTCACCTGGCAAGAAATCGGTGTCACCAGTCTCCTGAACACTGACGCGACGAGTCATCTGACGAACAATGAGTTCAATGTGCTTGTCGTGAATCGATACACCTTGATCGCGGTACACCTTTTGTACTTCTTCAACGATGTACGTCTGAGTTTCGCGGATGCCCTTGATCTCCATAATTTCTTTCGGATCAAAAGGACCATCGGTGATTGCCTGACCGGCCACGACCTCATCTCCGTCGCGAACAATCGGGCGGCTGCCAGTTGGCAACAACACCAAGTGCTCTTCGCCTGCATCATCAACAACATTGACCGGGATGCCCTTGCCTTCGTCCTCGCCGATACGTACGACTCCAGTGGCACGAGCCAAACGAGCCGAACCCTTAGGCGTACGAGCTTCGAACAATTCAACGACGCGTGGCAAACCACCAGCGATGTCCTTACCAGCAACACCACCAGTGTGGAAGGTACGCATTGTTAACTGCGTACCAGGCTCACCAATAGATTGCGCAGCGATAACACCAACTGCTTCACCAAGTTCAATGGCTTTACCACTGGCCAACGAACGGCCGTAGCACAATGCACATACACCGAGTTCAGCATCACAAGTCAATACCGACCGAACGCGAACACGAGTAAACGATGCGTCATCGCGCAAGGTCTCCATCAATTCGTCGCCGACAATGGTATTGCGAGCAACAACCGTGCCGTCACCAAGAGTGGTGTCAACTGCCAGCGCACGACCGTACAACTTGGTCTCGATATATGAACGACGGTTCGGCGTATCGGCCTGAACATTGTCAATCCACACACCAAGGGTTGTTCCGCAGTCATCCTCACGAACGATGAGTTCTTGGGCCACGTCAACGAGTCGACGAGTCAAGTAACCCGAGTCCGCGGTACGAAGAGCGGTGTCAACAAGTCCCTTACGAGCACCGGGAGTAGCAATGAAGTACTCCAAAGTTTCAAGACCCTCACGGAAGTTGCGCTTGATCGGACGAGGAATCATGTCACCACGAGGGTTGGCCACGAGACCACGCATACCGGCAATCTGGCGCATCTGAGTCATGTTTCCACGAGCACCAGAGTCGATCATCATGTAGACGGGGTTTGTGAGTTCAGCCTTAAAAGCCTTCTCCATCTCGTCTTTGACCTTGTCGGTTGCTTCGGACCAGATACTCACTTCTTGCTGACGACGCTCGCCATCGGTGATAATGCCGCGCTTGAACTGATTCTCGACGTTCTCCGCTTGCTTTTCGTACCCTTCAAGCATTTCCTTCTTTGAAGCAGGTGTCTTGACGTCATCAATAGAAACTGTCAATCCAGATTGCGAGGCGTAGCGATAGCAAATGGACTTGATGGCATCAAGCGAATCGGCAACTTCGGCATTGATGAAGTTGTCAGACAAGACTTCAACAATCTCGCCCATTTCCTTCTTCTTGATCGGCTTGTCAATATGACCAAAGCGTGCCGTATATCCATCTGGCAAAGCCTCTTCGAAAAGAAGTCGACCAGGCGTTGTTTCAAATGACTCACCGTCAGCCTTGCGCACCTTGATCTTGGCGTGGATGCCAATAGCACCCTCATCCATTGCTCGTAGGACTTCCCAGTTATGGCGGAAAGTACGACCTTCACCAAATGTCCGAGGACCATCGTTGGTTAAGTAGTAACCACCGATGATGAGGTCCTGGCTCGGGGTCACAATTGGACGACCAGAAGCCGGTGACAAAATGTTGTTCGCGCTGAGCATCAGCACGCGAGCTTCAGCCTGAGCTTCTGCTGACAACGGCACGTGCACAGCCATCTGGTCACCGTCGAAGTCAGCGTTGAATGCTGTACACACGAGTGGGTGAATCTGAATTGCTTTGCCTTCAACGAGTACGGGCTCGAATGCCTGAATACCCAATCGGTGAAGCGTGGGTGCACGGTTCAACAACACTGGATGTTCGCGAATGACTTCTTCGAGGACGTCCCACACGCGTGGATGACGACGTTCAACCATGCGCTTGGCGCTCTTAATGTTTTGTGCGTACTCGATGTCAACAAGACGCTTCATAACGAATGGCTTGAAGAGTTCAAGAGCCATCAACTTTGGCAGACCACACTGATGCAAACGCAACGTCGGTCCGGCCACGATGACTGAACGGCCAGAATAGTCAACGCGCTTACCGAGAAGGTTCTGACGGAACCGACCTTGCTTACCCTTCAACATGTCTGACAATGACTTCAATGGACGGTTACCAGGACCAGTCACTGGGCGACCACGACGACCATTATCGAACAATGCGTCCACTGCTTCTTGCAGCATGCGCTTTTCGTTGTTGACGATAATTTCAGGAGCACCAAGACCCAACAAACGCTCGAGGCGGTTATTGCGGTTGATGACGCGACGGTACAAGTCGTTGAGGTCGGAGGTTGCGAAACGACCACCCTCAAGTTGAACCATCGGACGAAGTTCAGGCGGGATCACCGGAACGACATCAAGAATCATGGCCTTTGGATCATTGAGGCGATAGCCAGTATCAGGATCGCGCTGATTAAACGAAGTCACGATCTTCAGTCGCTTGATGGCTTTCTGCTTACGTTGTGCACTCAGCGGCTTCTTGCCGTCTTTCGCGTCAATGGCAGTACGCAGTTTGATTTCTTCTTCCTCAAAATCAATGCGATCAATCAATGACTTGATGGCGTCAGCGCCTGTCCCACCTTCGAAGTAGTCTTCGAAGCGATCACGAAGTTCGCGCCACAGCACTTCATCTTCGATGATTTGACGTGGGTGCAAGCTCTTGAACAAGTCCCATGTGCGCTTCAGAACATCGAGTTCGTTTGCGTAACGCTCGCGAACACCGGCCAGATCCTTATCGGCCACTTTTTGCATGGCCTTGACTTCGGCATCTTTAGCGCCTTCTTTTTCAAGACGCTCGGCATCTTTTTCGAGGTCTTTGAAATGGCGCTCGACTTCGAGTTCTTCTTCTTTCTTGATCGCATCAACCTCACCGAGGTATTCAGCTTCAAGACTCGACAAAGCATCGTGACGCTTGTCAGCATCAACCCAAGTCACCAAATGCGCAGCAAAGTAAATAACCTTTTCCAGTTGCTTGGCCTTCAGTTCTTCCTTGGGCTCTAGACCAGCCAGCAAATATGCCAACCATGATCGAGTTCCGCGCAAGTACCAGATGTGCACAACGGGAGCCGCCAACTCAATGTGGCCCATGCGCTCACGGCGCACTTTTGAGCGCGTGACTTCAACGCCACACTTCTCGCAGATGATTCCCTTGAAGCGCACCCGCTTGTACTTGCCGCAGTAGCACTCCCAGTCGCGAGTCGGTCCAAAGATCTTTTCACAGAACAGACCGTCCCTTTCAGGACGCAGTGTGCGGTAGTTGATGGTCTCGGGCTTTTTTACTTCACCACTTGACCAGTTACGAATGTGATCGGCGGTTGCCAATCCAATTCGCAGTTGATCGAACATATTCACATCGAGCATTTCTTCTCTCGCTCTCTCTTCGTTCCGTCGCGTTCAGTTTCTAATAAATACAGGTTTGGTCGATCAGTAACCGTCAGCGACGGGAAGCTGCCCGATCCTTGTCGTCTTGATCGCTGCCTCTTTCGGGGCGGCTGATATCAATTCCGAGACCGGCCACAGCGGTGTAGATCTCTTCGTCAATTTCTTTCATTTCGATCTCGCTACCGTCGGTTGCTAGTACCTCGACGTTCAAGCACAAAGCCTGCATTTCCTTCATGAGAACTTTGAAGCTCTCAGGAATGCCTGGTTCAGGGATATTCTCACCCTTAACAATGGCTTCGTACACCTTGACACGACCCAGCACGTCATCTGACTTGATGGTGAGAAGTTCCTGCAAGCAATAAGCAGCGCCGTAGGCCTCAAGGGCCCACACTTCCATCTCACCAAATCTCTGACCACCGAACTGTGCCTTACCACCCAGTGGTTGCTGCGTGATCATGCTGTACGGTCCAGTTGAGCGAGCATGGATCTTGTCGTCAACCATGTGCGACAACTTCAAGATGTACATATAGCCAACGGTGATGTCATTGTCGTACTTTTCGCCAGTGCGACCGTTGAACAAGGACATCTTGCCTGTGGACTTGATCATCGGTGCATCAAAATGAGCCGATTCAGGTTTCAAGTTTTCAAAGATTTCAACAATCGTCGGTTGGTCACCGGACTGATCAACTTCGTCCCACTTAGCACCGTCGAAAACAGGCGTAGCAATGAAAGTTGCAGGCGGAGTATTTGCCAAAGTCTTGGACTCGGTCCCACGTAGGGCGGCATCGCCAATTGCTGGAAACTCCAAACCGTTACGGGAAACACCGTTCCAACCCCAACGAGCGGCATAACCAAGGTGAGCCTCGAGTACCTGACCGACGTTCATTCGGCTAGGAACACCAAGTGGGTTCAAGATGATGTCAACAGGAGTACCGTCTGCCATGTACGGCATGTCGGCCTGCGGAAGAATCTTCGAGATAACACCCTTGTTACCGTGACGTCCGGCCAACTTGTCGCCCACGCTGATCTTGCGCTTCTGTGCAACGAGAACCTTGACCATCTGGTTCACACCAGGAGCCAACTCGCCACCTTCGTTACGGTCGAGCATGCTGACGTGAATGACCTTGCCACTTTCACCGTGAGGAACCTTGAGTGAGGTGTCGCGAACTTCGCGGGCCTTCTCACCGAAGATGGCACGGAGCAAACGCTCTTCTGGTGTGAGTTCGGTTTCACCCTTAGGGGTGACTTTTCCGACCAACACATCGCCAGGTCCAACTTCAGCACCAACGCGGATCACTCCACGCTCGTCGAGGTCGCGCAAGATGTCGTCAGACAAGTTTGGAATGTCGCGAGTAATTTCCTCTGGTCCAAGTTTCGTATCACGAGCGTCAACGGTGTACTCATGAATATGAATCGATGTCAAGACGTCATCGCGCACGAGACGTTCCGACAAGATGATTGCGTCTTCGAAGTTGTAACCCTCCCAAGGCATGAAAGCCACGAGCAAGTTCTTACCGAGAGCCAATTCTCCGTTGTCGGTACTTGGACCGTCAGCGATGAGATCACCCTTCTTCAACTTCTGACCTTCAACAACACGTGGGATCTGATTAACACAGGTGTTGTGATTTGAGCGACGGAACTTCAACAGTTGGTAGACCCACTTGCCGATGGTTTTGTACTGCACGGTGATCTGTGCGCCGGAAACTTCGGTGACTTCGCCTTCTTCTTTAGCCAAGATCAAATCGGCGCCATCAGATGCAGCCTTGCGCTCCATACCAGTTCCGACATACGGCGCTTCGGTGCGTACCAATGGCACGGCCTGGCGTTGCATGTTGGCGCCCATCAAGGCGCGGTTGGCATCGTCGTGCTCAAGGAACGGAATCAAAGCCGTCGCCACAGACACGATCTGCTTCGGCGATACGTCAATGAGTTGCACCTCATTAGGTGGAACCATCTTGATGTCAGTGGTTGCACCAAAGAAGCTTTCCGCTTCAAGCATGCGCTTCAAGTCGGCGAGGCTGGCAGCCTGCGGTGACTGACGCACGAGAATTTTCGAATCGCGGAAAGTTCCGTCGGGGTTGACAGCGGTGTTTGCCTGAGCAACCACATACTTTTCTTCTTCGTCGGCGGGCATGTATTCAAACTTCTTCGTCACTTTGCCGTTTTCAACTTTCAAATACGGCGTTTCAATGAAACCGTAATTGTTGATTCGTGCATAGGTACTCAGGGCGCCAATCAAACCAATGTTTGGGCCTTCTGGAGTTTCAATGGGGCACATGCGGCCATAGTGCGAAAAGTGAACGTCGCGAACTTCGAAGCCAGCGCGCTCACGGCTAAGTCCACCAGGTCCGAGTGCAGACAAACGACGACGGTGGGTGATACCCGACAACGGATTCACTTGGTCCATCAGCTGCGACAACTGACTGGTTCCGAAGAACTCCTTGATAGCCGCTGATACTGGACGAATGTTGACCAAGGTGACCGGCGTAATGGATTCCGGATCTTGAGTGGTCATACGCTCACGCACAACGCGCTCCATACGTGACAAACCAATACGAACCTGGTTCTGAATCAATTCACCAACCGAACGAATACGACGGTTCGCAAAGTGATCTTGGTCGTCAAGGCGGTAGCCGGGAGTCTGCGAAACAAGATGCAACATGTAGGTCACGGCCGCGAGAATTTCATTCGGGCGCAACACATTGCCGTCCGTTGGATCGCTCTCAATCGGTCGCTTGGCTGGATCATCAAGTTTTACCTTGAAGAATTCGCCGTGCTTGCGCGCGCCCTTACCGAAGAATTCATCGAGCTTGGCCAGTTCGTCTCCGAGCTTGCGATCGATCTTGTAACGGCCAACGCGTGAGAGGTCGTAACGCTTTGAATCAAAGAATGCGTTCTTGAAGTAGGCGCGAGCCGATTCAAGTGAAGGTGGCTCACCAGGACGGGCGCGCTTGTAAATTTCAACCAGAGCCTCATCTTGAGTCGGCGAAATGTCGCGCTCTTTATCCCACTGATCAGCAAGAAGCGGCGTGACACCGTCGTTCTCTTTGAAGTGCTCAACAAAGCGATCCAGGAATCCTGGGAAGTTGGCTTCGTCATAACCGATGGCCCGCAACAAAGTGAAAACGCCCATGCGACGCTTACGTGCGACGCGGGTACCAGCAGTGACATACTTGCCAGGTTTGTGTTCAACGTCGAACTCAAGCCATTCACCACGCTGTGGGTGAACCGTGCCTTTAACCAATTGGTGCTTCGACAAGTTACGCAGACGGTAACGCTCACCGGCTTCGAAGATCACACCAGGGCTACGAACCAACTGCGATACGACAACACGCTCGGTGCCGTTGACGATGAAGGTTCCCTTTTCGGTCATCATCGGGAAGTCACCCATGAACACCAACTGCTCGCGCAATTCGCCAGTGCTGCGATTACTGAATCGCGCACGCACCAGAATTGAACGCTGATAGGTGTGCCCCTTTTGACGGCACTCCTCAACGGTGAACTTCGGTTCGGGGAACAAGTCCTCATCCAGCGGGTCATACTCAAGCTCAAGGCTGAGATTTCCATGGAAGTCTTCAATCGGCGAGATGTCTTTAAACGTCTCGGCCAAGCCGACTTTCAGGAAGTTTTCAAAACTCACCTTTTGAACGTCTAGGAGATTCGGCATCTCCACGTTCTCTTGAAGAGATCCGAAAGAAAAACGCTCACGGTTATTGCTTTTACTGGCCAAGGTGAACTCCTAGTGGCTGGGGTACTACGAAAAGTGGGCAAAACAAACAACTAACTGACTAAATCATTCGCTAAAAGACTCTCTGAGATGGGCAAATAGAAAAAGCGCGTCAAACCTAATTTGGGGAACGAAAAGGACAGGGGCGACACACGGCAACAGATGAGACTACCGCTCTCGGGGCACCATTATCAACCGCAACCAACAAAAGAGTTGGGCGAATACAACGAATCGGTGTGACCAAAACGTGCTGAGGGTTACGGTAAGCCGATTTCAGGCTCAGGTCAAGCATCTACAGCAAATTTTTAGTGAAAACCCGGTGAAACCCCCTGTCGGAACCCGAGACGCGACTCGACCCGCTCTTCGACCCAGTGTGAACTGGGCAAAAAGCGGGCCGAGCAATGCTAAAACCGGCTTAGGCCGGCAGGAATCACTTGATGTCGACTGATGCGCCGGCTTCGACCAACTTGGCCTTGGCCTTCTCTGCGTCATCTTTGCCAACCTTTTCGAGGACAGCCTTAGGGGCCGCATCGACGAGGTCTTTGGCTTCCTTGAGGCCAAGGCTGGTGAGCTCGCGCACGACCTTGATGACCTGGATCTTCTGGGCGCCGGCATCGGTCAAGATGACGTCGAATTCGTCCTGCTCTTCAGCAGCGGCTGCCGGAGCAGCTCCGCCAGCGGCAGCTACGGCCACAGGGGCAGCAGCGGTCACGCCGAACTTCTCTTCGAAAGCGTCAAGCAGTTCCTTGAGCTCAATAACGGTCAGGGCGGCAATGCCGTCCAGGATCTCTTGTTTGTTGAGAGCCATGATGATTTCTCCTATGTGTTGTTCAGATTTTTCGGTTGATATTTATGAAATGAGATGACTTATCTAGCAGGGCAGTTTTTTAGGCGGCCTTTTGATCGAGCAATGCCTTGAGGCCATAGGCCAAATTGCGGGGCAGTGCTTGTAACAAACCAGCTGTCTTGACGAGCGGTGCCTGCAATGCTCCAGCGAACTGGGCCAGCAAAACTTCGCGCGATGGTAGGTCGGCCAGCGATTCGACATCCTTGGCAGACAGCAATTGACTACCGAGGGCGCCACCTTTGATGACCAGCAGTGGGTTCGTCTTGGCGAAGTCGCGTAATACCTTGGCGGTAGCAGCGGCATCTCCATTAACGAAGGTCAATGAACTCGGACCAATGAGCAACTCAGAAATGACTGCTTTGTTGGTCGAAGCCATGGCTAAACGAGCAAGGGTATTTTTGTAGACCTTGTATTCACCGTTGACGCCACGCAATGCAGCACGAAGTTCTTCAAGGTGACTCACAGTCAGACCGCGATATTCAGTAACGAACACCACATCGACTGTCGCCAACTTTTCAGAAATTTCACTGACTTTTGAGGCTTTTTCTGGGCGGGGATTTTCCACGTGTTTTTTCTCCTTTCGCTTCTACTCGGGGCTCGCAGTCGCGAACACCACGAGGAGCGAAAGGCTCTGTGTAGTCTCCGCCTCGGTTGGCGAACCCTGCGGTTCTTTGACGACCGTGAGGTCGACCGACTGTCTCTGGCAAGCAATTTCTATGTGTGATTACTAGCTGAACCCTCGACGATATCGGTCAACGAACCAATAAACGCCAAGTATTAAAGACTAAACGACGATTTCTGGGCGCAGGCGAGCAAGATCGACTTTGACGCCAGGTCCCATTGTCGATGACACGGTGATCTTGCGCAGGTAACGACCCTTGGCTGAGGCTGGCTTGGCACGCTGGATTTCGTCAAGCACGGCACGGAAGTTGGCTTCAATCTGTTCAACAGTGAAAGACACTTTTCCGAGTTGCACGTGCACATTGCCGTAGCGGTCAGTGCGGTATTCAACCTTGCCACCCTTGAATTCGCCCACTGCACGACCCACGTCTTGAGTCACAGTGCCTGTCTTCGGGTTCGGCATTAGTCCACGGGGTCCGAGCACGCGTCCAATGCGACCGACCAAAGGCATCATGTCGGGAGTCGCAATGGCGAGATCAAAGTTGAAGATGCCCTTTTCAATTTCTGCAGCAAGATCCTCGGCACCAACAATGTCGGCACCGGCCTTGCGGGCTTCTTCGGCAGCTTCACCTGTGGCGAATACCGCAACGCGAATGTTCTTACCAGTACCCGATGGCAATGCCACCGTGCCGCGTACAGCCTGCTCGGCCTTACGGGGGTCAACTCCAAGACGCATCGCAACTTCAATGGTCTCGTCAAATTTGGCTGACGCAATCGACTTCACCAAGGTCAAAGCCTCGGTGGGGTTGAAATGTGCATCACGGTCAAAGCGCTTCAGCGCATCTGTGAATTTCTTACCTGACATGACTGTCTCCCTCTCCCCCGCTTTTCTGGCGGAGGGTGTTAAGCCGGCCGAGTGAGGTTTTCTCGGTCCAGGCGTGTGGTTTATATGTTTGAAAAAATTTGTATTGACGACTAGATCACTTAACGACAAGACCCATCGAGCGAGCCGTACCGCGCACCTGCTGCTTGGCAGCTTCGAGATCGAAAGCGTTGAGGTCAGGCATCTTGATCTTGGCGACTTCTTCAATGTCGGCCTCGGTCACTGAACCAGCAACGGCCTTGCCTGGTGTCTGGCTTCCCTTATCGAGACCAGCCTTCTGGCGCAACAACACTGGAGTCGGTGGCGTCTTCAGGATAAACGTGAATGTGCGATCTTCGAAAATGGAGATCTCCACGGGGATAATGGTGCCGACTTGGCTTTCGGTGGCAGCGTTGTACTGCTTCACGAAGTCCATGATGGCCACGCCGTGCGGTCCGAGCGCGGTACCTACTGGTGGAGCCGGAGTGGCTTTGCCAGCAGGAATTTGGATCTTAACGATCGCTGTAAGTTTTTTCTTCGCCATGGGGCGTTTCCCTTCGTAGAACGACTTGTATAAAAAATGTATGAAACAGTTACTGCTTCGCGACTTGACTGAAGTCCATCTCCACCATGGTCTCACGACCAAAGATATTGACTAAAACCTTCAACTTCATGTGATCTGCATTAATTTCTGCAACTTCACCTAAGAAATCGGCAAAAGCGCCTTCCTTCACTCGAACGCTCTCGCCCACTTCGTATTCCATCTTCGGCTTACGACGATTGGCGGTTTCTTGCCCATCACCCTTGGCTGACAAGAACGTCTCAACTTCACGCCGCGCCAGCGGTGTTGGCTTTTGACCCTTTTGACTCTGCCCAACGAAACCAGTAATACCAGGCGTGTTGCGAATGCAATACCAACTCTCATCGTCCATGTAGCAACGCACCAAGAGATAACCCGGAAAGACTTTCTTTTGCACAGTCTGCTTGCGACCGTTCTTAAATTCAGTGACATCTTCCATCGGGATAACGATGTCAAAAATACGATCTTCCATATTCAGAGACTGAATACGCGCCTCAAGGTTGGCCTTGACTTTCTTTTCATATCCAGCCTGGCTGTGAACCACAAACCACTGACCGGGAAGACTCCAAGGATTGACCACAGGGACTGCAGCGTCATCAGAATCATCACTCGTGATCTCTGCTGCGTCGGTGAGGTCAATGACCTGTGGTTCATCAGTGCTGTCGTTAGGTGTTTCGTCCATGCTTGCCTCGTCGTTCATCATCAGCTCTTATACAACCAGTCAGTGAGGAAACCCACTGCAGTGTCTGCGCCACCGATGATTGCCGTAAATATGGCAACGGTGATGAGAACCACAATCGAGTAACGGCGAACTTCTGGCCATTTCGGCCACGCCACCTTATTCATTTCTTCGCGAACTTCGCGCAGGTACTTAGCAGGACTTGTGCGCTCAGCCTGAGCCTTAGGCGCGCGGGCTTGACGCGCAGGGTTTCCCTGCTCGTCGAGTGCACCCATTTTTTTCAGAGTGCGCTTCTGTTCCCGGTTTAGATCCGCTGTCATTGCCTTGTCTCGTTCTCTCGAATTACTTCACTGATTCTTATTTTTTCCTGCGTTACGCCAATCATCAGCGCTGAGCAGGGCAGGAGGGAGTCGAACCCCCGACCGTCGGTTTTGGAGACCGATGCTCTACCAGCTGAGCTACTGCCCTCAGACGCCAGTAGTACCTAGCGCGTCTCCTTATGGTTGGTGTGCTTGCGATCGTGACTGCAATACTTACTCATCTCGAGTCGTTCGCGGTCATTGATCTTGCTCTTAATTGTGATGTAGTTACGTCGTTTGCACTCAGTGCATTCGAGGGTGATCTTCACCCGCTTGTCATTTCTTGGCACGTCAGTCTCCGGTCAATCTTTTTCTAGTTCACTTAATGATCTTGACGACGCGGCCGGCGCCTACGGTACGTCCACCCTCACGGATAGCGAAACGCAAACCATCATCCATAGCAATCGGCTTACCGAGTTCCACAGTCATAGTCACATTGTCACCAGGCATCACCATCTCCGTGCCAG
>CAMAYS010000058.1:0-12434 GCA_945862545.1 Bifidobacterium breve
GCTGCGTTGTATCAACGTGAACGCACTGGTGCGGGCGAACGTATCGATGTTTCTATGGCGGGAACCATGCTCTATGTCAACGAACATATGCATGACGAGTTATTTGACGGGCCCATTGACCCGAACTGGATTCGCTCATTTCAACCTGGCGATTATCCAATTATGCAGGTTGCCGATGGATCTCATGTAGTCATCAGCGCCCATCCCGCCGAGCGCGGTACGTTTGAAATCATCGTGGCTGTGATGGATAAGCCACATTTACTCAATGACTCGCGCTTTGTTGATGTGCAAACTCGGATGTCTAACTTTGAGGCTCTCCTTCATGAAATGCGCACCTGGGCATCTTCTCTCGCCACCGCTCAAGACTTTGAAGATCGATGTGATGAGTTCGGTTTAGCCGTCGGCGTGATGCGCACCGCGCGCGAACTTGCCGAGAACGAATGGGCCCACGAGCGTGGAGCGATTACGACAGTGCCTGACCGTATCGGTGGAGACATACGAGTTCCTAATGCACCTTGGCATTTCACTCATGGGAAGGTCGGCACTCATGGCGAGCCGCGCTATCGCGGGGAGGATAATCGTCAAGTATTGGGCGATATCTTGTCTTTGAGCGATGAAGAGATGTTTTCTCTTGAAAACGACGGCGTGATCTCGAGTCGGATTCCTAAAACTTCTTAGGCATCTAAAGCTGCTGGTGGACTTATCACTTCTGTCCCCATAAAGCGCACCATTGGTGGAAGAGTTCGAGCCAACACGGGTCCAGTCAGGAGCACAAAGAGAATAGTTCCAGCTCCGATTTCGCCACCCAGCAAAATGCCACCAGTGACAATGACAACTTCAATACCCCAGCGCGCCACTTGCATGCTCAAACCTTTGTCGTGCAAGCCGAGCATTAACAATTCCATGGGACCAGTTCCTAATGTGGTGGCCACACCCACGGTGATCCCGAAATACAAAAGTGCCATGCCGCCCAACATCATCGGGATGCGCCATGCCAATTGCTCTGGTTCAGCGACAAGCGGCAAAACAATATTGACGACTTGACCTACCAGAACACCGCCGATCAAGGTTCCCCAACTTGGAAATCTCTTGACAGCAATCGCTAACAATGTGAAGAAGGCCCCACTCAGCCAACCCATTGTTCCGACAGCGATACCAAGTTGCTTCGCTCCACCAGTTGTAAAGACGTCGGCTGGGGCAACTCCGAGGTGAGCCTGAACCATCAGTGAAATCGCCGTTCCGACTGCTGCGATTGCAAATAAAAGAGCGCCTGCTCGAAACCAAAAGGACTTCAGCGCTGTCACGCTGGTGGGGTTCTCAAGCACCCAACCACCCTAGATGTTTCAACTAGGTTAAACCCTTTTTGGGGGACGAGGGAAAAACGGACTCGTGCGGGCTATGTAATTTTCGTAGCCCTCGCGACGCTTCTTTAATGACTTCTCCAAGAGAGTCACGCCACTGACACGGCGCAAGAAAAATGTCATCACCGCCGCTCCAATCAAGCCCCAAGCACCCGAACCAGTTTCCGCCGCGACAATGGCAATACCCCACCAGACACATGAGTCACCAAAATAATTTGGGTGTCGAGTGAATTTCCATAAACCCTGATCCATGACTTTGCCGGCATTGTCTGAGTTGGCTTTGAATCGCGCCAACTGAGCGTCACCGACCACTTCAAAGAACAATCCGATGAGATAGACCAACACGCCGATGACGGCCAAAGGTCCGATTTTCGGTGTGGCATCAGATTGGCCAAGTTGAACTGGCAAAGAAACTATCCACATCAAAGTTCCCTGCAAACCAAATACTGTCACCAAACTAATCAGCGGAAATCTTGGTCCCCAGTGTTTACGCATTGAGCGATAGCGGAAATCTTCACCATGTCCTGAGTTGCGCCATAGCAAATAGATTCCTAGGCGCAGACCCCACACCGATGTCATCACTGTGAGGAGCCATTGCCGAGCATTATCTCCATCGGCAACAGCACGCGAGATCCAGGCCACAAGAACGAAACCAAGTCCCCACACGATGTCAACAATGGAAGCATTTTTCTTGATCAAACTGATGACCCACGTGGACAACATCAGGACCACAATTCCAATCGCAGCGGACGACATCACTTCACCCATGGTGATTCCTTTCGTTTAATGCGACTTCAACTTCTTGATCCATACGCATCCACTCATTATCTAACCACTCAGTGAACGATTCGATGTTGTCGGACGCGATCTGCGAACGCGACACGCGCCGCATGACAAAACGGATGGGCGCCATCTTGGTTGATATTGCCCGAAGAATTCCACCAAACGTGTCAAGTCCTTCAAAACCAATGTGCCACACGAGGACCACGTCTGCCGTTGGATTGCCGCGCATCATGGCTGCGGCACCGGCAGGCCGTGGCGGCAAAAGATGTTGCATTGCATTAAGTCGTTGACCTCGCGATGGATCAATAGACGAAATTTTCTCCAACGCTCGGGTGCGTTTGGCGTCATTCGCCCGAGTGCCTTCAGGAAAGATAATGCCAACGGTCGAGGCATCCATATCGCTGACAAGTTTTTCAAGTGCATCAAGTTCGGGTTGCGCGTCATTGGCATTTCGATCAAGAAAATGATTCGGCAACCGCTGCCCCACTACATCAAGACATGGATCCGCTAGAAGTTCTCGCTTCAGCACATAGCGCGGATTCATCTGCGCCAAAGTTGTCACTACATATGCCGAAACTAAAGAGTCAGCGAGACTGGCGTGGCGTGCAAACATCAGAACGGGACCAGGATTCAATGACTCAATGTTCACCGCCTCAACACGTATGCCGCAGGTTTTCCCCAAAGCGCCCAGCAAGCGCGCTGCCCACCAGCGCTGCAACGCATAATGTCGTGACAGATTTTTACGTTGACCCGTGAGCCACAACAACAAGGCTCCCAATACTCCAGCAGTTTCTAGCCACGCCCAACACACTGCGAAGGACAGCAGGCGCATCAACGGCAGACGAAACTGGCGGCGACAAAGATCGATGAGGATCACTAGCGGAAGCCACACGGGAATGAGGACCGTCAAAATAATGGCTCCCAGAATCAATCCGGGGATACTCACCAAACGCCTCTTCATACTGCAATGGTAGGTCCCTAGTGACAGCGAGACGAGACGAAGAACCCGTTCTGCGACTGAGTTGTGCGCCAAAATAGGATCATGACTTCCACTCAAAATTCTTGGACACGACAACGGTCATTCCTGCTGATCATCGCCCTCTATGCCGTGGCCTTGACGGGAATGCTGCTGATCGCCTCGGCCATCGGCACCGACCATCCAGTCAAGGGTTTGATCATTGGATTCGCCGCTTCAGTGGCATTTCTCTATCTCGCTAGCCAAATAGTGCAAAATGGTTCAACCTTTGACGCTTGGTGGAGCGTCATTCCACCGGTATTTGCGATTTGGTTGTTCTTCGTGCTCGATGATGCGGACGCTTTCACCGACGGTGACCTACGGCGCTTGGCCGTCGCCGTCTGCGCCACACTCTGGGGCCTGCGCCTGACTGCCAACTGGGCCATCGGGTGGACCGGAATGGGGCACGAAGACTGGCGTTATCGGATGTTGTACGAAACCGCTCCGATACCACGATGGGCTGTCAGCCTCACATCTGTTCACCTATTTCCCCTGCTAGTGGTCACTTTAGGGTCGATTCCGATGGCCATTGTGGCTTCGCATTCGGGTCGAAGTTTTGGCATTTTGGATATTCTTGCGGTGGTCGTGGCCCTGACTGGTGTCACCATCCAACAATTCGCCGACCTTGATCTGCGGCGTTTCAATCGCACGAAAAAGTCGGGCGATGTCCTCAATACTGGACTTTGGTCCCGTTCACGGCACCCCAACTATTTGGGCGAAATGATGTGGTGGTGGTCGTTATGGCTCTTTACCTTGGCCGCCCACCCTGCTTCCTGGTGGGCTGGAGTCGGAGCGCTGGCAATGACTGTGATGTTCTTTGCCGCCAGCATCCCGTTGGCGGAAAAGCGCAGTGCTGAGCGCCGACCAGGCTGGGAGGCCTATCGGGCCGTGACACCCATGGTCTTGCCTCGTTTACGTAAAAACCCCTGAATAGAGGTCAAGGTTCGGTCTCCATTGACCGATAAATCTGTGTGCTTGGTTCGGTCACACTCCTCTCGACTTTTTTGGTCATTGTGGCAACATGTCTCGCCATCACCATCGTTCGTCTGCGACATCAGCACGCCCGAACAAAGCAACTTGTCCTGAGTCTGCAAGATGAGCAAACACAACTCGCTGACGCCAATGCTCGACTCGCTGATCTAGCCATTCACGATTCACTCACTGAGTTACTCAATCGCGCAGGCATCGTGGCGCACCTTGATGCGGCGATTGCACGAAGTCGCGACTCACATCAGATTGCCGTTCTCTTCGTGGACATTGATCGATTTAAAAGTATCAATGACTCGCTTGGACACTCTGCCGGCGACCAGTTATTACAAGTCATGGGTCGACGCATTCGTTCAGTGCTTCCAAGTGGATGCACCGCTGGTCGCCTCGGCGGAGATGAATTTGTCATTGTCATTGAAAATGTTCCGAGTGTTGAGCGAGTTTCCGAGATTGCTCATCGCCTCACTCGGGACCTCAGTGAACCCTTAGAAGTGATGGGTCGCATGGTGCGTATTTCGGCAAGCATCGGCGTTGCGATCGGACCTGATGCGCAAGATACTGCGAGCGAACTTTTGGGCTTCGCCAATATCGCTTTGCATCGTGCAAAAGATGCGGGCCGCGATCGCGTTGAAATCTTTACACCGCAGATTCGTAGCGAAATGCAACAACGTTCAGTGGAAGAACATGCATTGCGCCGCGCCATTGATGCTGGAGATGTCGTACCATTTTTTCAACCCGAGTTTGATGCCACGACAGGTCACATCATCGGTGCTGAAATTTTGGCACGCTGGCTGAAACGCGATGGAACAATTGCCAGCGCCGGAGCAATGCTGACAATGGCACAAGACGCCAGCACCCTTGAACGAATGACAAGTGTGATCATGCAACAAGCTCGACCAGTGATTCGTCGTTTGGCCACTCTCGGTCTGCCAAGTGGTTTTCGCTTTCGCGTCAATTTGCCGCATCGTTGTACGCCACGTGCTTGGCGCGATGGCCAAGTCGCAGGATATTTCACTGGGATTGATCCAACAATGTTGATGCTTGATGTATACGAAACTGCCGTGTTCGGCGACTTAGTCGGCGCTGCAGGAGTGCTCACAGAAATGCGTCAACTAGGAGCCAGAGTATGTCTGGAAGATGCAGGGCGCGGTGGTGGCTCAATGTCAATGTTGCGCTCTCTACCGTTAGACGAGATCCGAGTCGATCGTGTTCATGTTGACTCTTTAACCTCACAAGCCAACGATCGTGCAGTGATTCGGGCGATGGTCGGTTTAGCGCGCGACTTAGGTCTGAGTATTTCGGCAGACGGCGTCGAAACGAGCGCTCAAGCGGAGGCCTTATTGGCGATTGGGTGCACAACTCACCAAGGTCACTTATATTCACGAGCCATCACAGCCGCCGCTCTTGAAGACTTAATCCTCAAGATGTCAGCAGAGCGCGCAATTGAAGGGCTGATGGCCTAGCGTTGAAAGTCGTGTCGTCCAAAAAACTTGGTGTTATCTGGATGTTGCTGAGCGCTAGCGCTTATTCCATGTTCACTATTTTTGGCAAGACAGTTCTTGAAGAACTGAGTGCCGTGGACGTTCTTCTGTGGAGATTTCTGATTGCGGTCCCCGCTGCGTGGATATTTGTCTTTATCCGTTTTCGCCGAGGTGGTCCGAGTCCTTTGAGTGTGGCTTTCAAGCCGCGTCTACTTGCCGGCTTAGTATTCGGACTTGTTTCTTGGTTGGGCTTTGCTGCCCTAGACCGCATGCCGGGTGCGCTGTACATCGTCATCATTTATACCTATCCCGCAATGGTTGCTGTGGGTTCAACATTCTTGGGTCGTGCCACGTCTCGCCATATTTGGATGGCAGTGGGAATCACTTTGGTGGGAATCGCTTGCACTGTGCCCGAGGTTTTTCAGGGTACTGATGGGGCCACTGTGGCAGGTCTGATTTTTACTCTCAGTAATGCCGTGATGTACGCCGTTTATATGATCTTCAGCGAACGGTTAGTCACTGGGTCTGGTGGGGGCGATGGTTTTGTTTCGTCGGCATGGAGTCTGACGGGTTCACTCATTTTCGCATTAGTCGTCACAGCGTTTTCTGGAACACCGCAGTTTCCGACAACCTTGAATGGTGCTGGTTCAATGATTGGTCTAGCGCTCATCAGTACCGTTGTTGCCAGTATGACTTTCTTCTTGGGTCTGCGCCATCTCGGTCCCGCCTCGGCAGCGTTAGTGGCAACGAGCGAAGTGGTTTTGGGATTGATGTGGGTTGTGCTTTTTTTGGGTGACTCACTCAAAGTGATTCAAGTATTGGGTGCGATTTTAGTGATCATCGGAGTTGTCTGGTCCCAGCGCGTCATCCCTCAGACCAAGACACCCGAGCCCACTAAGGCCTGAAGTTCATCAACAGTGAATGCCATAAAGGTGCTCGTCGTATACGAAGGCAATGATCCCCCGCTAGCGGCGTTTGATGTCCAAGAAATTTTCCAGGTGACAGAAACAATTGCGACAAAAACTCCCTGATCGCGCTGAGCCGACGAATGTCGATACGTATACATGCATCCAGACACCGCTGTATCCCCAGCATTAACAGTCCACACACTTCCTGGGCCAGTGCATTGCGTTGAACCAAGAGTGGTCCCATTGACATCGGCGTCATCTTGGGTCACGAACGATAAGGACACGGGAGTCGCAGTTGTACGCGCCCATGCCGAGCCGAATACCGTAGGTATCCAAGCCATTGCGGTGACGCCATACCACCAGTCGGCATTGGCCCACAACCACATTCCAACATTGACGACACCACGGTTCGTTGCTGGCGCAGTTGTCACCGTGGGTTGTGGCAGTCGACCTTTCACAATCACTGCTGCATTTTGAGCTAGTTCGCTACCCGTCGCACGAGTGATCCAGATCAATACCATTCCACTTGTACTGTGGCGCTCATATAAGTCGTAGCGAACAGTCCCCACCAATTTCGTGATTCCTGTCGTGGCCCCAATTCGCGAATCATAAATAGTTGCAGGCTTCCATGTGTAACCCGATGAATCTGCCCCTGATCCTGTCGGTGGTGACGAAGTTTGCACGCCTGCCCAGATGGAACCGCTGTCAGTGCCTCCACTTCCAATAGCGCCATCAGTGGCTAAAGCTTGTCGCTGGGTATCAAAACTTATAAGCAGCAACAATGAAGTGATGAGGAAGGTTGTACTCAGGCGGCGAACCGACATAGATCCTCCTCAACATCCCAATGCAATGCTTGGGCACTTTCCCATAGCCACGTTTGACCACTGCGCACCATTGTCCATTTCGTTTGAACGCTGAATAACGAATCATCGAAAATAATTTCTCCATCAACCAATATCGTGTCATCGGTGATGCATGTCATCACAATTGCTATATCCGTGGTTCTGAACTCCACTGCTTCAATGCGGTAGCGCAGCGAACCATTGTTTGAGGCCACAATGTTTGCATTTCGGCGGATCTTCATCAGTTCGCTGATCTCCACAAAAAGGGGACTACCAACATCAGTGAAACTCTGCACATCACAGCGATATGGGTCGCGACCACAATCAATGCGTTGGTGTATCGCAAAGTTGAACGCAGTGATTAACTCCTCTTCGGTGGTAACAACTGATAACTCCACCACCGAATCTGGTGGGACCTCATTGCTGAGCGACTCACCTGTGGTTGTGGCCAGTGCTATTGCCAGAGTCTCTGGCACTTCACCTGTGATTGAGGTCGTGCCTGTTCGACAAGCACTCAAACATAACAATGCACCGATGACTAGTAGTTTTTTCACATCTCTCCCTCCAGCGACACATTGTGGGAATGAACCACTCCTAAATGGCGCCTGAATACAGAGATGATGTTCAAGGAACTTTTGACTTTCTATGGGTCATGTGACCCACTCGCTGGTGACCGTTCTCCAGCACTCGCTAAAAATCTGTCAGACTTAATAAATGACTACACCTCTTTCACGTCGCATGTTCTTGGCTCTCGGAGCAACGGTGGTTGTCGCTGCCTGCTCGAATGGCGAGGAAGGAAAATCTTCTGGGTCAACTGAAGTTGCTTCGACGGCCCCAGCCACAAGTCTCGTTCCACCCTCGGATCTTTCAAGTGATCCATTCACCCTCGGTGTGGCCTCAGGTGACCCCGACACCGAGTCAGTTGTTTTATGGACACGCTTGGCTATTGATGCTCTCAATGGTGGCGCAATGCCTGATGAAGATATCAATGTTCTCTGGGAAATGTCGACAACCGAATCCTTTGACGAGATCACGATCGCTGGGATCGCTACAGCTTCGCCTCAATATGGGCACAGCATCCATGTGATTGCCGCACCAGTAAACGTCACTGGGCTTCTTCACTACCGTTTCCGTCTAGGCGATTACACAAGCCCGATCGGTACGACAAGATTGAGCCCAAGCAGTGATTCGTTGGAACCTGTAAAGATTGCTTCAGCTTCATGTCAAAATTGGACGGCTGGTTTTTACACCGCCTATCACGACATGGCTGAACTCGCGCCAGATCTTGTGCTCTTCCTCGGTGACTATATCTATGAAGGTGGCGTTGGTTCGCTAGACGCTGGTGCCGTACGACTGCACAACAGTGATGAGATCAGAGATCTCGTCGCCTATCGCAATCGTTATGGTCTGTATAAGAGTGATCCTCTTTTGCAAGCAGCTCATCAGATGTGTCCCTGGGTTGTGACATGGGATGATCACGAAGTTGAAAATAACTACGCCAACCTGACGCCAGAGGATCCTGCCGATAATGCTGGTCACACCGCTCGCCGAGCAGCGGCATACCAAGCCTGGTGGGAGCATATGCCAGTTCGCTTTGATCCTCCAGTTGATGAAAACCTCACGATCTATCGACAGGTCCAGTGGGGTGGACTCGTGAATATGTTGGTCTTAGATACTCGTCAGTATCGCGATGACCAAGCCTGTAATGACGCCGTTTTACAAACCTCCCCAGCCTGCGATGATGCATTGCTTCCCGAGCGAACCCTTTTGGGCGCCGAACAGGAGGCTTGGGTGGCAGCAAATATTCGCGGCGTTGACAAGGTCTGGAATGTTTTAGCAAATCAGACAGTGATGACTGATATTCGTCTTGGCGCGGCAGTTCTCAATTTCGATCAATGGGATGGCTACGCCCCCGATCGTGATCGCGTCCTCACGGACATCACTGAGCAAGGGGTGGAAAATCTCATCGTGCTCACTGGTGATATTCACCTCTCGGGCATCGGCCAACTAACGACAACCGCCAACCCCACCACCGCAGTTGGAATTGAGTTCGTGACAACTTCAATCTCATCTGGTGGCAATGTGCCGCCAGAGACTCAAGGTCTGCTGAAAGCGCTATCCAACATCATTGATGCTGAAGCCTCACATCGTGGTTACACACTTCATACCATCACACCAGAAACATGGACCGCTCAATACCGCATAGTTGATGACGCGAAAGTTGAAAACTCCGGGGTCAGTGATTGGAAAACATTTACCGTGACCGCAGGAACTGCCGCGGTGGCCGAGGTCTAAATCAAGACCTTCACTCAGGCACTTATTGGTACAAGTTGTGCTTGTTTCGCTAACTCTTTTTGTTGACGTTTGGCCGCAACTTGCATTCGAATGCCGCCAGCAATTCCTTCGGGGTTAGTGATCGCAGTGAAAATTAGCAACACTCCACCGATGAGTGCCTCCCATCGACCAAATGAACCAAATACCTGATTCATTGAATAGAAAGCAACTCCTGACGCTGCCGTGACGCCAGCAGCCACTGCTCCGCTGACGCTTGTGATGCCACCGAGATATGCAAAAGATAACGCTGTCAGCGACGCAATGGTTCCGTACGACAGATCGGACACGGCACCAAATCGATAAGCAATCAATGAACCACCCATACCGGCGATAAAAGCTGACAAGGCGAACATCATCATCTTCACGCGAGTGTTGTTGATGCCGACTGCTGCTGCCGCCCGTTCATTGCTACGCACTGCCAACATCACTCGTCCCGAGCCACTGCGACGAATGTTGGCAACCATCAGACACAAAATCGTCAAAACTGCCAAAAGGAAAAAAGCAAACACGGGTCGCGAGGTCTTATTGCCGTACACCAATCCGAGATTCCAATCACCCAACGATGGATTAGGAATTTTTGGCCCTCCAGTATCCATACCACCAATCACCCATGGATGTTTAAAGACAAATTCAGCAATGGTCACTCCACCAGCGAGGGTCACAATCGCCAAATTGGTACCACGTACCCTCAAGGCCGGAAGACCAACCAGAACACCAAACACCATGGCTCCAAGCGCCGCAAGAATGGGAGCGATCGGGAAGGGGATTCCGTAATTGGTCGCCAATTTTGACAGCGCAAATCCACCGATGCCAGCAAAGGCCATTTGTGCGAGCGAAGTTTGACCACCAAATCCGATTAAGACGACAAAAGACAATGCCAAGACTGCTGCGATCATCGAACTCATGATGGCGGCGCGCCACAAAGGTCCGAGAAAAATGATGCCGGCTGATGCAATCAGGAGTGGAGCGCCAACCGAGAACCACGTGACATTGGCTGGCGGAACGTATGGCAGTTTCCAACCCCCCACCGCACCCCTTTCGGGAAGACGCTCTCCCGACACAATCATCGTGACGATGATGACCATAAACGGCAGACCTTCGCGCATTCCGTATTGAGGCCACCAACTAAAATCAAGTTGCATCTTGGTGAATGTGCTCTGCACCATTCCGATGGCAACACCCGTTAATACCGTCGGCCAAAAGTTGCGGAACTTTCCGATCAATGCGGCACCCAAGGCCGGAATCAAAAAGCCAAAAGTAAAGATCGAACCGTTCAACTGCACGAGCGGTGCAGCCAAGATAGCGACAACAGCACCGACGACTGAAGAAATAACCCAGCCCGATGCGGCGAGAAAATCAGGCGAATGACCAAGAAGAACCGCTCCTTTTTCATTTTCGGCGGCCGCTCGCGTGGCCAACCCAAAACGCAAGTACTTACTTGCGGCCCAAACCACACAAGTGATCAGAAGCACTATTCCCAACAGCCAAAGACCGTCACGCGGCACGCGCAACGTTTCAGTAATCGTCACTACCTCGCGGGGCAAAATTGGATCAACGCGCATTGCTAACTGATCAGGAAAACGTCGATCCTTGAGCCCGATCATGACGATAATCAAGCCGACACTGGCCACAACTCGAGCCAAAGCCGGAGCATTTCTCAACGGGCGGAAAATTATTAAATAAATCACCAGTCCGGTGAGCGCCGCTGTTAACAAAGCCAAAATAAATGCCCAAGTGAAGCCGACGTCAGAACCGAAGTGATACCGGTCCGGCAGACCCGGAATGGGAAACAAATACGCCCCATTCCGGAGTTCTGCATAGACAAATGCACTCCACATTGCAATTGCACCATAAGCGAAATTGACAATGCCCGAACCTTGATAACTAATCACGAGGCCCATCGCAAAACCAGCGATGATGGCCCCAGCTGCGCTACCGAGCAACAAGTAAAAAAGATAATCATTCATGATGTCGTTCTCGATTTTTCTTGTTGCTCGGCAACACTTAACTGATCAGGGAAGCAGCGGGGTGCTATCCCACAATTTGGCATCTTCCACGGAAACAACTGCACCATCTTTGTATTCGGTCGCCTCAAAGACGAACGAGCAGAAAGACGCATAAGCCGGAGCAGCAGCGCCGCAGTTAAGTGGGGTAATTCCACCAAACAGGAACAGACCCTTAGTGACCTTCAGGTAGTCGTACAAATTCTGACCCGACATTTCGGTACCTTCAGCAACCATTTGCGCAGCAATATCACGGAGCGTCAATACCAAAACAGTTCCCAGACCACCAAGACCGAGAGCAGTGGTCTTCACGTCAGCGGGCTCAACACCCATTTCGCCTGTTTCCTCATTTGGAATGTAAGGAGCCACAATGCTTTGCAACAATGCCTTCTGCGGGGTGTCGCGTTCAATTTGACCACCAACGAATACCCAACCAGTTGCATCATCGCTCACTTGAGAAATGACGTCACTGTCTGAGCAAATACTCGTTGTCAACACGGGCTTGGTGATGCCAGCAGTTTTATAGCCACGAATGGTTCCGATACAGCCAGCGTCTGCGTAGAGCGAGATCAAAATATCAGGATCATCAGCGTTGGCAGCCTGCATCAAACCGAGATAGCCAGCATCGGTTTCGTTGTCTCCACCCTTGACGGCCTTCCAAGTAATTCCCGCTTTATCGAGAGCAGCTTCAACGCCTGCGGCAGTCGAGTTAGCTCCGGC
>CAMAYS010000059.1:0-11845 GCA_945862545.1 Bifidobacterium breve
GGGTCAAGACCGTTTGCTGGTTCATCCAAGATGACGACTTTTGGATCCCCCAACAGCACCGCCGCTAATCCGAGGCGCTGCTTCATACCTAACGAGAATTGACCAACACGCTTTTTGGCGACATCCATTAAGCCCACGAGTTCAAGAACTTCATCAACACGTTTGGGTGACATTCCGTTGCTCATTGCTAACCATCGCAAATGATTGCGAGCGGTTCGACCTGAATGTGCGTTTCCGGCATCGAGCAAGGTGCCCACTTCATGGAGTGGTTTCTTGAGTTCTCGATACGACTTTCCGTCGAAGAGGGCCGTACCCGACTGCACGCGATCAAGGCCGATCATGCAGCGCATTGTCGTGCTCTTTCCCGAACCGTTTGGCCCAAGAAAACCTGTCACACGTCCGGGCTTCACGGTAAAGGAGAGAGAGTCAACTGCAATCGTTGAACCGTACTTTTTAGTTAAACCCTCAACGGTAATCATCGTTGTAACTTAGCCCACTCCATCACGGTAAAACCGCCAACCCCTGAAGTCTCAAGTAATGCTTCAGCTTCGCTGATACGGCTTCGCATTTTCATCGCCCGCAACCCTGGTCGCGCTGATTCTTCATTCCAGATTCGTTTACCCTCTTCAACTAATTCATCAATGCCCCACAATTGCAAGAACTGTGATTGTGAGCGCACAGAATCTGGTTGCCCACACATCGCAATGATTTGGTCGATACACACATCTGTTGTGATGTCTTGTAAGCCAACGTTACGTAGATAGTGCGCTCCCTTTTCGTGACCCGCATATGTACGTAACCACTCACGCCAGGGTCGCTGAGAAAGTTCACTGGTCAATGCCACAGAATAATCAATGACTACCAATCGTCCATTGAGTCGATCTATGACATCCTTGACCCACTCGACCGCCGATTGCTGCCATGGAATGCGAGCGCCAAGAGTTGCTTTGGTTGGTAAATCAAAATTGGTCCTATCAAGCAGCGAATGTAATACCTCACTCAATGATCCGTCTCGATGTGTCACCCATGCCTCACGCCACTCACCATCGTTGACAAGTAAACGAAAAGGAAGATTGTCTAGAAGTTCATTAGCCAACACAACTCCATTGAGAATTCCTGTCGGCAATGACTTCATTGACGTCACACCAACTGGATGGCTGGCCCATTGTGATTCGGCAATTTCTACGCACACGTAACGCGATGAATCACCGCCGAGACATTGTGGTTGCGCAGCGATAATTGATCTGGCCAATCCGCCTGGGCCACATCCAACATCAAAGATACGGAAATCACTGGGACTTCCCATAGCAATCCACCATGCATCAAGTGCGCGCCCTATCACTGTGCCAAAGAGTGGACCGATCTCTGGTGAGGTGATGAAATCACCGCGACGACCTGCACGACCGACGCTAGATGTATAGAAACCTGCCGGCCCATAGAGGGCCTCGTTCATAAAGTGGTCAAAGCGAAACTCTTGGTTTTCCGCAGCGTCGATGACACTGCCGATGTGCTCAGCGGCCGAAAGCACCAGTGAGATCGGCGAGATCGCCGAAACGCAAGACTGCACCAGGCAAGACACCGAAAACGATGGTCGCCGTCGTGGTGATAACCATCGCCGCTATCAACGAACTTGGAGTTTTGACCGCTGAAGTTTCACCATGTGGTGCTGGCTTCATCCAAATTTCACGCATGATGCTGCCGTAGTAACCAAAGGCGATGACGGAGTTCACGGCACCGATGATTGCGAGTGCGTAACCCCAGTTGCCACCCGCTTCAAGAACGGCGCGGAAGGCAGTGAACTTAGCGATCCATCCACCGAGCGGCGGGATACCAGCCAGTGATGCCAAGAAGATTGTCATCAAGACTCCGAGGCCTGGAGCATAAGAAAACAATCCTCCAAAGCTACTGATCTCACCACTACGAGTCGTCCGCGAAGCAGCGATGACAACGGCGAACATACCGAGGTTCATTGCCGCGTAGACAATGAGGTACACAACCACCGATTGCAAGGCTGGTCCAGCGGCATCGCCCGTACCGGCAACTGCCAGAGGCATCAAGATGAAACCACCTTGGCTAATGCTGGAGTACGCCAACATTCGCACGATATTCGTTTGACGCAAGGCCAATAAGTTGCCGACAGTCATCGTGATCGCCGCTAGCACCCACAGGAAGGGTTGCCATACATCTTGAGCCTGTGGGAAGCCCACATAAATCAAAGTCACCAACGCCACAAATCCGGCTGCCTTACTTGCCACTGAAAGAAACGCGGTGACGGGAAGAGGTGCGCCTTCGTATGTATCAGGAGCCCACGAATGAAATGGAACAGCAGAAACCTTGAATGCGAAACCAATCAAAGTGAAGGTGATTGCTAATGCTTGAACGCCACCGAACTGACCCTTAACAGTCAATTCACGACCAATATCGCTGAGCAAAGTGCTATTGGTGACTCCATACAGCAAACTCATGCCATACAACATGATGGCTGAAGCGAAAACACCGAGAAGGTAATACTTGATTCCAGCCTCATTGCTCTTGCGGTCTCGCTTACGCCAAGCAGCCAACATGTAGCCAGGAATACTCAACATTTCCAAAGAAACGAAGATGCTGACGAGGTCGCGACTTGAAGCCATCATCACCATGCCAGCAACTGAAGTCAGGAGCAAGGTGTAGTACTCGCCCTGATAGTAGTCGCCTTCTTCAACATGATTTTGCGAGAGCAGCACCACCACATAGCCAGCGATCAAGAACAGCGCTTTCAATGTCAGGGCAAATTCGTCCACTACATAGCGACCGTCAAATAGTGATCGCACATTGACGTCACTGACCGCCAACGTGAGAACAGGAACGAGGGCGCCGAGCATGACGAAACCAGTGAGGCTGGCCGTGATCCATTTCTTTGTTTCACTGGTGAACAGATCCACAAGGATGATCAGACAGATGCCGCCAGCCAAGATGATCTCGGGCGCGATGGCGTGGTAGTCAACCGATGGTGACTTCCACGGCATCTGAGCGAGAATCGAATACAGCACGAATCAGCCTCCGAAGGCCTTCAAAGCCACCTGCACGGCTGGATCAATAATTTTGAACATCAACTGCGGATAAACGCCGAAGACAACAATGGCCAACAAGAACGGTGTCCAAGCGATCCATTCAAAAATATTGACATCGTGAATGTCGCTGCCATGATCGTCATGACTGTGTTCACCGTGTCCGTGGTCATCGTGAGATTCCCCCGCGAACTCTGGCTTGGGCTCACCAAAAGCGATGCGCTGGAATAACCACAGCAAGTACGCCGCAGCCAAAACCGTACCGAGAGCGGCGATCACCATGTACACCCGGAAAGTGACCTCTGAAAGACCAGCTGCAGGTGAGTAGGCCGAGAGGATTGCTGGGAATTCGCCCCAGAAGCCGGCTAATCCAGGAAGACCGAGTGAGGCCATGGCACAGAAGCCAAGGATCCAACCAAGACGTGGCATCTGCTTGAGCATGCCTCCCAAACGAGCGATCTCCAAAGTGTGATAACGGTCTTTGACACTGCCGGCCACGAAGAACAACATGCCCGTGATGAGACCGTGGGCCACCATTCCAAAGATGGCGGCGTTAAAGCCCATCGGAGTCAACGTTGAAATACCGAGCATCACGAAGCCCATGTGGGCGACCGATGAGAAGGCAATCAAACGCTTCATATCTGTTTGTGCCAAACATCCGAGTGCTCCATAAATAATTCCGATAACTGCCAGCAAACCAATCCACGGAGCCCACTCTTTGGCAGCCTCTGGGAGAATTGGAATTGCAATACGCACAAACCCGTAGGTGCCAAGTTTCAGCAAGATTGCCGCCAAAATCACGGAGCCTTGGGTCGGTGCTTGAGTGTGAGCATCGGGCAACCAAGTGTGGAATGGGAACATCGGTACTTTGACGGCGAACCCGATAAACATTCCGCCGAAGATCCAGATCTGCGCCGAACGGCCAATCAAACCACCGTATTCGGCAAGATGCGGGATGGAGAACGATGGTTCGACGCCTTCGGGTAGAACACCTCGCACCTGATAAAACAAAGCGATGAATCCGACCAGCATCAATGCTGAGCCGAACATGGTGTACAAGAAGAACTTCAGCGATGCGTATTGGCGATCTTCGCCACCCCACACACCGATCATGAAATACATCGGCAACAACACCAGTTCAAAGAACACGAAGAACAAGATCAAGTCTTGAGCCACGAATGTTCCTGCCATACCTGTCTGCAAAATCAGCATCAAGATCAAGAACGCTTTGGCATTTCCAGGGGAAGGAATATGGTTCCACGAATAAACCATCACCAAAACCGTGACCACCATGGATAAGAAGTAGAGCGGAAGGCTCATACCATCCAGTCCAATTGTGTAGTTACTGGAGATGACTTTGATCCATTCGGTCTCAGCAAAAAACTGCAGTTTCCCGGCTTGATCAAAGTCGAATTGGGTCAGTGTGAAAAAGCCCACGCCAAGAGTTGCCAGCGCGGTGACGAGAGCTACCAACTTATGAAGTTGCTCGTCTGCTTTAGGGATGAACAGCATCACGATCACGCCGACTAGCGGCAAGAAAGTGCCTACGCTGAGCACCCAGTTTGATTCACGGAGTACGTCCATGCCGTATTCCTCCTCAGGTGTTGATGATTACGAGTATGAGAGCGCCGATGGCTGCCGCAGAAAACAACAGCGCTCCGTATTGATTAACCTTGCCCGACTGCACGGGACGCAATGCTCCGCCCGTACCCCGGGCAGCGGCGCCCGAGCCGTTCACTGCGCCGTCGACGACGCGTTGATCGATATTTCGGTATACCCAACCGGCTACCCGGCGTGAGACCTTGCCAGCACCATTGACGATGCCATCAAGAATGTTTTGGTTCACCCAATAGGCCGCTTTGGCAATTGGGTGAGCAATGGAGTGCACGATGACTTTTTCGTACAACTCATCGAGGTAGTACTTATTCCACAGGAACGTGTAACCACCTCGCAGAACCTTATTGCGCTCTGTCAGACCAACAAGACGCTTATTACGACGTGTGTAGTACTGCACACAGAACAACCAACTTGAGACCAAACCGAGAGCCACGATGATCAATGACAAGGCGGCCTTCGACCATTTGAACGGAGCATGGCTCACGGTTGGGAAATAGCACACCATTCCCGCTTCCGGCGCAACGACCGCACAACCTTCTTCGGCAACTTCTTCCTCCGAAGACACGCTCATACTCGCTACAGACATTGTGACGGCTTCAGCACCATCTTCAGACATTGTGACGGCTTCAGCACCATCTTCAGATGCCATCTCAGTGCCAACCATGACGTACTCTGAACCAGGCTCAACGTATTTCTTAAAGCGTTCCCATGATTCGCCAAAAGGCGTGGCGTTAGACAAGCCAGCGGTTAAAGCCAAAGCAGCCAAAATCATCAGCGGAACGGTGATCAGTCTCGGACTCTCGTGGGGACCGTGATCGGCGTGCGCATCGTGAGAATCAACAGCAACATGCGTGTCGTGAGAATTATGGGTATCTACAACGGCGTGCGCATCATGCGCATCGTGATGAATGCCAGCGGCGGCGCCACGGGCTTCACCAAAGAATGTCAAGTATGTTGCGCGGGTCATGTATGCCGCAGTGAGGAATGCTCCTGTGAGACCGACAATCATGAACGCGTTGTAACCGTTATGCCCAACATTGTCGATGATTTCATCTTTAGAAAAGAAACCAGCCAATGGGAAAACGCCCGCGAGTGCCAGCGTTGAGATGATCCATGTGGTCGCTGTGATGGGCATCTTTTTAGCCAGACCACCCATATCTTTTTTCATGTCGAAGGAGTGGTGCGAGCCGGAATGGCTGACCGAACCAGCCGATAAGAACAAACAGGCTTTAAAGAAAGCGTGAGTGAAGATGTGGAACACGGCTGGCAACCAAGCACCAGCGCCCAAGCCCATCATCATGTAACCCAACTGCGAAACCGTGGAGTACGCAAGAACTTTCTTGATGTCATGTTGCACGAAAGCCAGTAACGCCGCAATCACGATCGTGATACCACCGATAAGGACGATGAAGTTGATATTGGTGTCACCAATCTTCATGCCCTCCCAAAAAATGGGATACAAACGAGCGACCAAGAACACGCCGGCGACGACCATCGTGCTGGAGTGCAACAGTGAACTCACGGGAGTTGGACCCGCCATGGCGTCTGGGAGCCAAGTGTGCAGCGGGAACTGACCACTCTTGCCGATGCAAGCAATAAACAATGCCACCGCACCCCATGTCAATGCACTGTGACTGGCCTCACCAGACATTGCCCATGCCGACAGGCCGCTGATGTTGAAGCCCGAGACACCAAGATTCTTTTGTGTCCAGTTATTAGCCGAGAAGAACAAAATCGCTGTGCCGATCAAGAGACCCATATCGCCAACACGCACGGTAAAGAAAGCTTTGAGAGCCGCCCGCGAGTTGGCTTCTTCTTCCCACCAGTGACCGATGAGCATGAACGAACATAAGCCCATGATTTCCCAACCGAGAATCAACTGCACCATGTTGGGGGCGAGAACCATGCACAACATGCCAGCAGAGAACAATGTCAGAGCAGCAAAGAAGTGCGTATAACGACGGTCCCCACGCAAATATTCAAGAGAGTAAATCTGCACAAGGCTGGAAATGAACGCCACGACCACCAGCAGGGTCAACGCCAAACCATCGATGTGCTGGCCGATGCCAAAATGGAATCCCCCACTTTGCCACCAGGTCCATTCGTGAATCACTGGCTGCACATATGGAGCGGCGTGATGTGCGCCTTCTACAACCGCCTCGTGAGCACCATCAACGACGCTGTTCACGCGCTGAATCCACTGCCATGCGGCTCCACCCGAGAAAACAAGTGATGACAACATCGACAGCACGCCAAGTTCGCTGCCTTTCATCGGCATTTTTTTGCCGAAGAAAATAATCAGAACAAAAGCGATAGCTGGGATCACAGGTATTAACCACGCGTGTTCCAAGAACCATCCAGTTGAGGCAACTACCTCTGAAGTCATTTCTTGAGCCAACATTGATTAGCCCTTCATTTCTGACAAGTCATCGAGCGCAATAGTGCGTCGGTTGCGATAGATCAACAAAACCATGGCCAGTCCTACGCCAACCTCAGCGGCGGCGATAGCAATGACATACAGCGCAAAAGTGTTGCCATCAACTGAGCCATGACGAACCGAGAACGCCAACAAGTTGATATTCACCGAGTTCAAAATCAGTTCAATGGACATCAAGACCATGACCGCATTTTTGCGAGCCAAGACGCCATAGACGCCAATGCAAAAAAGCACTGCTCCCAGTAAGAGGAATTGAGTAGTCAACATGATCGGGCCCTTAGTCTTTCCGCGCCAGCACAATGGCGCCGATGACAGCGACGAGTAAAACAAACGACAATGCCCAGAACGGCAAGAGGTACGGGCCAAAGATGTCATCACTGATGACCTGTATCGGGATGGGTTGCATGTCGCCGGAGTTTTCGATCAGGCGCTCACTGCCGAAACCATCAACGATGACATACGACATCACGCCCAACATCAAAAGAGCGACGGGAATACCGAGAAACCAATTCTTATTATTGAGATCTGATTCAGCACCGATACGAGCACGTGTGAGCATCGTTCCGAACAAGAACAGCACCATCACTGCTCCGACGTAAACCAACACTTGAGTAATCGCCACAAATTCGGCGGAGAGCAACAAATACTGAGCAGCGGCACCCGATAAAACAATGACCAACCAGAGTGCGGCATGAACAACGTTGCTCACTGTCACAACTCGCACGGCACCGATGATCATCAGCAATGAAATGATGCCAAAGCCCACATTTTGAGCCACCAGAAGATCGGTAGCAATCATCACTTCTTGCCCTTCTTCTCGGCGCCAACTTCATAGGCGGGAGCCTCGGGAACCGTGGCCATCCATTCACCCAACTTCACCTTGTCATGCAACAGGTCAGCAAGATTGGGCTCACTATATTCGTACTCTGGGCTCCAAAAGAGAGCATCAAACGGACACACTTCAACACAGATTCCGCAATACATGCATAACGCGTAATCGATATCAAAGCGGTCAAGTTTGTTGACCTGCCGCGGCTTGCCACCTGCGCGACGTGGAGGCGCTAATTCTTTGTGACCCTCAATGTAGATGCACCAGTCGGGACAGGACCGAACACACAACATGCATGATGTGCAGTTATCTTCGTGCAACGCAATCACACCACGAGCACGCAGTGGGGGCGCTTCTTTTTCGTGGGGATACTGCACGGTATTAGCACCATCAAGGGCGGTGCGCTTGAGAGTGTTCAGCGTGACGCCGAGACCTTTGAGAAGACCAGGGATCTTGGGCATTAGAGGGCCACCTTCAAGATCGCGGTGACCATGATGTTCACCAAGGAAATAGGGACGAGGACCTTCCAAGCAAAACGCTGCAGTTGGTCTTCGCGGAATCGTGGGTAACTAAAACGCACCCACATAATCACGAATGAAAGCAACATCATTTTGCCGAACATAATCAGCGGACCCACGACATTCATCCAGTTATCAACACTGTCAATGTCAGTCCAGCCGAACCAAGCAAATGGAACGCCCCAACCGCCGAGGAAAAGAACCGACGCTATGAAAGAGAAAACACCAGCAGTAGCGAATTCAGCAATGAAGAATGTCAAGAAACGAAACCCGGAATACTCGGTCATGTAACCCGACACCAGTTCTGATTCGGCAATCGGCATGTCGAACGGTGTCTGCGTGAGTTCAGCCTGGACAGCGATCATGAAGATGATGAAACCAGTGAACTGCGTCAGGATGTACGGATTTCCTAATCCGTTCCAACCAAATATCTCACCGGTGTTCTGCGCCAGCACGATGCCTTGCAGGTTCATGGTGCCGGACTGGATGATGACGCCGATGACCGCCAACACCATCGGTAGTTCGTAGGCGATCAACTGACCAGCGGCACGCAAACCACCAAGTAGCGAATACTTGTTGGCACTTGACCAGCCTGCAATCAGAATGCCAAGCACGCTGACGGACGAAACCGCGAGCATATAAAACACGCCAGCCTCAAAGTTAGTGAACCATGCGTCGGGGCCAAACGGAACGACTGCCACCAACAAGAAAGTGCTGGCAAGAACAACCAACGGTGCAATTTTGAAAATGACCCGATCAGCCCGCTCTGGAGTGATGTCTTCTTTTTGTAGCCACTTGCCGACTTCGGCAAACAACTGCATTGAACCGTAAGGGCCAGCTTCCATGGGTCCGAGACGACTCTGCATGAAAGACATCATCTTGAACAAGAAGAGATAGACGATGGCACCAGCGGGTAGCAACACTGCCACGACGCCTCCAAGGACGCGTAGCAAAGACTGCACCCAGTAGGGCAGATCAGCAGCGAGCAAAGCACTCATCGGTCAATGTCACCAAGGATGAAGTACAGCGAGGCCAAAATGGTAATGATGTCGGGAACATAGACACCCTTGAGAACCCACGGCACGATGGATATGTTGTTGAAACTCGCAGAGCGGATCTTTGTTCGGAACGGTCCAAGATCACCCTTGCTGACAACGTAGTAACCCATCTCGCCGAGTGGATTCTCTGTTGATACCCATGCTTCGCCTTCAGGCACTTTGATAATTCGTGGGACCTTGGCCATCACTGGACCAGAAGGAATACTTTTCAGCAATTGATCAACGATCAAGGTTGATTCGCGAACTTCTTGGAGACGAATCCAACACCGAGCAAAACTGTCACCGTCTGGGTGAGTCCAAACTTTCCAATCCACCTTGTCCCATGCCATTGGCAAGGACTGATCGCGTCGTAGATCCCAATCGACACCACACGCACGTAGGTTGGCTCCTGACAGTCCGTATTGCATGGCGATATCTTTTGGAATCACACCGATGCCACGAGTACGGCTTTGGAAAATCTCATTACCGAAAAGAAGATCCTCCATCTCGGTACAGAAATTACGCAACTTCTTCATTACGGCGCGTGTCTCATCAATGAAACCTTCGGGGAGATCATCTTTCAATCCACCAATGCGGTCAAAGTTCGGGTGGAATCGACCGCCAGTGGCTGCTTCGATGAGGTTCAACACATGTTCACGATCGCGGAAGGCCATGAACACTGGAGTCACCGCTCCCAACTGCACACCGAGATCTCCGAGGAACAATGAAACGTTGGCGATGCGCGAAAGTTCAAAGAGGATGGTGCGAATCCACTGCGCACGAGGTGGGGCTTCAACGCCCATCAACTTTTCGGCTGCCAAAATGAATGGCACTTCGTTAGCGAAACTGCCCAACCAGTCAATGCGGTTGACCAATGAAGTGACTTGTGGGTATGTGCGAACTTCGGTCAATTTTTCATAACCGCGATGCATGTAACCACATGAGGGTTCGGCCCAAACAACTTGTTCACCGTCAAGGTGCGCAATGATCCGTAGGGTTCCGTGAGTCGCAGGGTGCTGAGGTCCGATGTTGAGAGTCATGCCCTCAGTTTCAAGTTCAACATTCAGCCGCGCGTCAGCCGCCTGCGAGGCGATATAAGCCAACTGTTTGCGATCAATGAGGGATTCAGTTGAAGTCATTCTGCTTCGCCTTCCTCGTCATCCGAGCCACCAGGCATCGGTTCTACGTCAATGATTCCTGGCCAGGGTTTAACCATCCGTGCCAGTAACGGAAAATCTTTACGCAATGGGTGACCTTCAAATTCAGACGGTAGATACATATTGCGAAGATCAGGATGACCAGCAAAACCAATGCCGAACATCTCATGAGTTTCACGTTCATGCCAATTAGCACCAGCGAAAATCGGTGACCATGACTCAACAACTGGTTCACTGTCTGAAACATCACACTTGATGTTCACGCCAACATGCAGACTTGGATGAACGACACGCGCCAAAAGTTGCATCCGTGTTGCACCACCCGCATAACCCTGTCGCACCGTGTCATCACGTTCAACTGGCGGCGCCGTTGGGTCATCTTCACCCTTACCGAACGGCGATGGCATCCAGTCAATAGCCGACAAAAAGCAGAAGTACTCAAAACCCATAGAGCGCAGTGCAACACCTGTTTGCCGCCACGCACTCGTGTTCACTCGTACCCACAGGTCATCTCCAGGCTTCAGTAAACTGTCGAGCAGATCAGCGCCGATGTGAGTTCGAAGATCATCAATGATGCGCTCACGCAAAGTGTCACCTGGGATCTCGGCGATAGGTGTTTCAGTTGACGACAACGGACTCACCTCGCTTGGCAGCAGCTTTTTTCGACTTCTTTGTTTCGCCAACAATGATTGGCTTATAACCCTCGCCACGCCAACGCGCGCCCATATCTTCATTGCGAATGCGCTGTTGTAACAACACCACTCCCTCAAGCAATGCTTCGGGTCGGGGTGGACAACCAGGAATATAAACGTCAACCGGAATAATCTGATCAATCCCCTTGGTCACCGAATAACTGTCCCAATACGGACCGCCGCAGTTAGCGCACGAACCCATCGAAATCACATACTTGGGCTCGGGAATTTGTTCATAGAGGCGCTTGATGCTCGGTGCCATTTTGTCCGTCACGGTCCCAGAAATAACAACGAGGTCAGCTTGGCGCGGGCTAGCGGGAAGTGGAATAACGCCCAGACGCATCACGTCGTAACGCGGGGATGCAAAAGCAGCGCCCATCTCGATGGCGCAACACGCTAGGCCCCACTGATACACCCACAGGGAGTACGAGCGACCCAAGTTCAATAATGAATTCAGCGGCTTTGGCAGCCGCCCACGGTCAACGAGACCCATACAACTCCTTGTCCATTA
>CAMAYS010000060.1:0-11600 GCA_945862545.1 Bifidobacterium breve
GGCGAAGGTACAAAAGTGATATTCACGGGCGATACCAGTCAAATTGATGCTCCTTATTTAGGGGAATCAAATAATGCCCTAGCGGTTCTGATCGGTGCCTTCAGGGGTCAAAAGTGCTTTGGGCATATCACTTTGACATCGTGTGAGCGTAGCGAAGTCGCCTCTTTGGCCGCCGAACTGCTGTAAGTCACCGTCTGCCGTCAGTCCTTCGGCGTTTTTTCCTAGTCATGTTTGATATGTGACATTCGGCGCAAAGCACAGGATTTGGTTGACTTGGCTCTTTTTCAGATTTAGTGTTAATTAGATCAGAGGTGAAAAGTAAAAAGCTTCTCCCGACGACTGAGCGAAAAAGAGAGTGAGTCATAAATATGTCCGCTTTAGAGTCCTCCCCACTGTCAATCCCCTCGTCGGAGAATTGGATGGACCACGCTGTATGTCGGGGTCGAACGAATTTGTTTTTCCCCCCAAAAGCTGAGCGCCCCCAGGCTCGGGTCCGCAGAGAGGCTCAAGCACGATTGCTCTGTCGTACTTGCCCAGTCGCAACAACCTGCCAGGACTCTGCGCGCCAAAACCGTGAGTACGGATATTGGGGTGGCGAGTCAGAAGAAGAGCGTCACCTCGCCGGATTCACCGTCGCCGCTCCAATCGGAATCCGCACCAGAGGCGTACGATCCGTCAGTTGAACTCCGTCGTCAGTGGTTAGACAATCCGCTGGCAGACCCCTGCTCTAGGGTGCTGTTTGTGAATCAAGAAAAGTTGTCGTTCAAAACATCGACCTGTTTCGCAGTTTTGGATATCGAAACCACTGGTCTCAGCGCCACTGAAGATCAAATCTTGCAAGTTGCGGTGGTGCTCATGGACTGGCCCAAGGTCGGGCAACAGTCGTCACCTGAGGAACATAGGGTCTCCGAATGGGTGACGTATGTTCGACCCTCACCTCTACTCAGTAGCAATCTCGGTCCGCAGGAAATTCATGGAATCCGCCGACGCCAATTAATTTTTGCCCCGTCCCTGAAAAAGTCGATGACGACTTTGGCTGAACTGACGAGTGGGTGCATCGTTGTCGCCCATAATGCACCATTTGACACCGGATTTTTACAAGCCGCAGCACGCTCGAACAACATTGAGTTGAATTGGGCGGGTGTGTTGTGCACTTTAAACATGTCCCGACGCCTTGATCCAGGTCGCCAGCAAAATCACAAATTAGCCACCGTCTGCGAACGCTACGGCGTCGCGCTCACTCATGCCCACGACGCACTTCACGACACCCGCGCCACGGCGGAAGTCCTGATATGTCTATTGAAGGCTCACGGAATCGTGGACCCTGCTGAACTCGTTCCCTTCGTCGCTACATAACGCGCCAGAACTAGTTCAGCCGTGGCACCCGCCAAATCTGCCCACTCCGATGGAGCGACGAGGCGCGCGTGGCAACCAAAACGCAGTAAAACACGTTGCAACCAACGTTCACTGGAAACAACAACTTCAACTGTCACCCACGAATGACTTGATGAACGAGATGTCGCCGACGAAGCAGAGATGGCGACTCCGGAGTACTGCTCGAGGACCCACAACCAGGATGGATCCACCTCGAGTGTGACGACTTGGCGTTCTTGAAGTGAACTAAACCACTCACCTCTCGCTGATGGAGTCACAGCCATGGACTGCTCGATGGTTTGTAAGTCGTCAAGTCGATCAAGTCGAAAGGTTCGCTCTGCCTGAGCCTCAGTATCAAATGATCGGACATACCAGTGGTCACGTTCAGCGAATACCTCAATCGGCACGACGCGACGACGCACAGATTGCCCCGTTGCCACTGACCAATAGTCAAACTCCACGATGTGCTGCCCGAGAGCAGCATCAACCAGCGGTGCGACAGTGTCAGGAGTGCCGAGATCAATCGCGAAAGAATCATCATTGTCAATCGCTAAAACTGCTTGCACTTTGGTGATTGCTCGCGATAATGCTCCATCAGCATCGGCACCAGGAATTTGTTCGGCAGCGGCTGCAGAAGCGACGAGCGAGAAGGCTTCAGTCACAGTCAGACGTAAAGGACGGTCAAAATATTTTGGAATACCAAAGTGCACTTCGTCATCATCAACCCAGAGGTCAATCAGGTCGCGAGGATCTTGTGACACACCGCATAGAGAGGCCAGTGTGAGATCAGCCACCAGATCATCGACAGACATCAAGAAATGATCAGCCATTTCTTGGGTTGAAACATTTTCGCGTTCCATCAGCCACGGCAACATCACTAGTAGACGACGAAGACGGATATTGATGGGTCGGGGTCCGCGTCGTGTCATCGCTCGCCCCTCGTTACTGAGCCAGTCATCTCGAGCAACCAGTCAATGACATGTTGGCGCAAAGCAGGTGGGGCGAGAACTTCGGCTCGATCAAGAAATCCGAAAAGCCATTGTTCAAAGGCTTGAACATTTGAGCAGGGCACCTCAAACACCACTGAGCCATCAGCTCGATTCTCTACAACTGCGGATTGGGTGTATTGGCCAAGAACAACTCCGACATCGCTGGCATTCACTAAGACCTGAGCAACTTCGCTCCCGACATCAATAGCCCCAGGCAACTCTTTGAGATCAACTGGGAAGGCTTTTCTGATATCAAAATCAGATGGGCGCGTGCAGGCGAGATCGCGCCGTACGGAAACTTCGCCTTCAATTCGGTCAACTCTAAATGTGCGTTCTGCATTGACCGATTGATCATGACCAACTAAGTACCACCAGCCACTGCGGGCCAACAAACCGTGAGGTTCAACAACTCGTTGGCGATCGCTATAGGTAAAACCAACAGCAACTTTTTTGATTAATGCCTCGTGCAAAAGCGGCAGGTTCGGATGTACGAGCAAGGTGGCATGAGCCGAGGTGGGCGCCAGTTGCGACCCATGTTCCTCCATATCAACTTTCCACAATGCCTCTTCGCCCCACGATTGCCCCATACGCAGAGTGGACACGGCTACTCTCAGGGCTGCTGCCTCTTGAGTTGAGAGATCTACATCCCCCAACTCGTATGCGCTGCGTTTAATGAGATATCCAGTCATGCCAGCCTTATCTCCACCCTGCACCTCGGAGTCAATGGGCACGCCTTCATCACGCAAGATGGCTTTATCACGCTCAAAAGCAGCACGTGCTGCCACGAGATTTTCTGGATACTGGCCTTTGAGCTGAGTACGAATTTCTTCAAAGGTGAGATGTCGTCGTGCCGACAGCAAGAGCGCTAAGAGATTGGTGACACGTTCAAGTTGATGCACAGTGCGAGAAACCTTAATGGAGGGGTGATTGAGAGGTGTTGGTCTGCTGTTCGGAGAACCATTGCAGCAGAGTGTGGGTCGAAGCATCCATATTGTGGCGAGTTGTATCGTCCACATCCGCGATGTTTTGCGAGATCTGCGTGGCTAACTCTTTACCAAGTTCAACGCCCCATTGATCAAAACTATTGATCCCCCACATTGCTCCTTCAAAGAACACAACATGCTCGTAGAGGGCAATCAATTCACCAAGCACTCGGGGCGTTAACTCCGCAGCGACGATTGTCGTGCTCGGTCGATTTCCAGAGAAGTTGCGATGTCTCTCCTGCTGGGCATCTTGCGGTTGACCGAAGGCAAGTGCTTGCGATTGCGCCAACATATTGGCAAACAGCAAACCTTGACGATTCTTATCGGATGAATCAGAGCGAGCGAATCCAATGAAGTCAACGGGCACAACATCAGTTCCTTGATGAAGCAACTGCATGAAAGCATGTTGCGCATTGGTACCTGGTTCACCCCACACCACTGGCGAGGTGGCATACGGAACCAGCGATCCATCTTTGCGGACGGTTTTCCCATTTGACTCCATCACCAGTTGTTGCAAATAGGCCGGAAAACATCGCAGATCAAAGGAATACGGCATCACGACACGAGAGCGGGACTGCAACACAGTTGAGTTCCAGATATTGATCAGCGCCAACATCAACGGAGCATTGTCGACACCGACGCTGTCGCGAGCATGTGTGTCCATACTGTGCATGCCGATGAGAAACTCCTGAAACGCTTCTGGACCGATCGCAATCATGACTGCCAAACCAACAGCCGATGGCAATGAGAAGCGACCCCCCACCCAATCCCAGATCGCCAACATGTTGCGCGGATCAATACCAAATTCCCTGACCGCCTGAGCATTTGAACTGACAGCCACAAAATGTTTATCAACTGCTGTCTGCCCTAATGCTGCGACCAACCACTCGCGCGCTGCTGTGGCGTTACTCAAAGTCTCTTGCGTGGTAAATGTTTTTGAGGTGACGATGAAAAGTGTTTCTGCTGGCTCAAGACCCTGAAGATTGGCTGCCAGATCGGCCGGATCCACATTGGCCACAAATCGACAACTGATCTCTGCGGAGCGCAAAGATCGCAATGCTTCGTACATCATTGATGGACCAAGATCACTTCCACCGATTCCGATATTCACAATGGTGCGAATTCGCGATCCAGTCGCTCCCACATAATCGCCCGAGCGCACTGCCGTCGCCAAAGTCGCCATTTGATCCAAAGTGGCGTGAACTTCTGGTGCCACATCAATTCCGTTCATCAGACTTCGCTGACCTTTGGGCGAACGCAGAGCCATATGACCAACTGCACGACGCTCAGTCACGTTGATCGCCTGACCATCGGCCATGTCTTGAAATGCAGATGCCACATCGCGCTCAAGGGACACACTCAATAACGCCTCAATGATCTTGGGGTCAAGAAGTTGCTTTGAATAATCGATCAGCAAACCACCGACCCTCAGAGTCATGGACTGCACACGTTCTGGAGAGGTGGCGAACAACTCACCTAACGACGCTGGGGGCTTGAGGGCCACAACATCACGCCATTGTTGAGTTGTCTCCAGCGCTTCCACAGAGGGAACGCTAGTGGAAAGGCTCTGAGATGATAGGAAAGAAGCGTGAGTTCTCAGGTGTCCCCGGAAAAAATACGGAGCACCACTGCCAGCAGCGGAGTTGCTGCAGGCATGTCGGCCTACATTTTGTGGGGGTTCATCACCGTTTATTGGAAAGCCCTCAAAGCATTTACGCCACTCGAGCTCATTGGCTTTCGCATCGTCATGTCGGCGATATTGCTGATTTCTGTTCTCGTCGTACGTCAGCGATTCATCAAGTTATTGCACCTATTGCGACAAGAAAGACTCTGGGGCAGAGTGACGTTGGCGGCAGTATTGCTGGCCATCAACTGGACGACCTATGTCGTGGTTGTCAACCAAGGCAAAGTCATTGAGGCTGCTCTCGGCTATTTCATTGCCCCACTTGGGACAATGCTCATCGGGGTCAAAGTGCTGAAGGAAAAACTTCGAACTCCTCAAAAAGTGAGTTCTGGTCTCGCGTTATGCGCAGTCATCGTGCTCACCTTTGGTTACGGGCGAGTCCCGTATCTGGCTTTGACTATGGCTGCTTCTTGGGCCGTGTATGGATTGCTCAAACGCCAAGTTCCTTTACCACCTCTGGAAAGTCTGATGTCAGAAACACTCGTCTTGATTGTCCCAGCCATCGGGCTCATTATGTGGTTCTCTCGACATACCGATTCGGTTCTGCGTTCAGCAGATGCCACACATGTCGTGCTCGTGCTTTTATCTGGACTCATCACGGCCATACCGCTGCTACTTTTCGCAACCGCTGCTCTCAAACTGCCACTCACAGTTCTTGGGCCAATGCAATATTCGGTTCCGATCATCAACTTTCTCTTAGGGTGGTTGGCCTATCACGAAAAACTCTCCCTCAGCCGTATCGTTGGATTTTCGTTGATTTGGCTCGCTCTTGTCGTTGTCACCGTGGACTCGATCCGTCAACAACGACAGAAGGCAACCACTCAGTAAGCCCTTCATCGGTTATATTTCAGAGAACTCATATGAGACCACTTCTTCTGCCCCACAAGCGCCCAATCCTGTTCGGCGCAGCGCTTTTTTGCTTCCTCGCTGGCTGCTCAACGACGAGCGAGAACTACAAATCTGAGGGGGAAAAATTCCTTGAAAGTAGCGATCAGGCGCGAATCGCTGGATACAAGTTCAGCAACGCACTGTGCGACACACCGCAGTCAATCAAAGTGGGGACTCAATACGCTTGTTCGGCTACTGACAACGATGGCGACAGTTGGGAATTCATTATTGAGATCACCGGTGATCGGGAACTGACCGTCATCACGGGAGACGTTGTTCGCTAGCAATCAGTTGGATTTGCGCCCGACAAATTTCCAAGCAGCAGGTGTCAAAACACCAGCGATGCACAATTTCACTAGGTCGCCAGCCAAGAACGGAGTTAAGCCGTAACCCACGGCATTCTCGTCACCGTTGAATACGGGGACACTCAGTTTGTGAGCTAGCCACAAAACGCCGAAGACATAGATGATGACCGAGCCGGCCAACATTGCTGGGAGCGAAGTGGAAAATGAACGATCTTGACCGCGCTCGGCCAGGTAACCCACGAATGCCGCAGCGACGATAAAGCCAAACAGATAGCCAGCAGTGGTTCCAGTGGCCATACGCCATCCCGCGCTGATGTTGCTTCCCGAATCATCACCGGCATACCAAGCGATGGGCATAAAAATACCTACTAACCAATAGGTGCCCATGCTCAGCGCGCCACGACGCCAACCAAGTGCCGCACCTGACAAAAGCACACCCAATGTTTGACCAGTAATCGGCACTGGGGTGAACCCGAGGCTGAAATGGACCTGAGCCAAAATCGCTGTGAGGACGGCGAATCCAATGACAAGAACTACATCGCGCACGATGCGATTCGTACGTTCGGTGACGACACCAAAAGTGTCGACCAAAGTCTTGGGTGATGTTGAGATTGCTAACGACATGGGGAGTCCTCCTGAAAGTTGTCTTTGAACCTTACCAATCGCACCCGCCTCATCAAGTAATCGCCACCCGCCTCAACCACCGTTGCATTTTTATGCCACGCTTGAGTCATGTCCGACCAACCCGAGACCCTGACCGAGGCTCAGCCCACCGTTTTACCCTGGTGGCAGAACCCACTGAACTTCATCGCCCTCGGGGTCGCAATGCTCATTTTCGGAGGCGGAATTGGCTACTACGCCGGTCATCAGTCCGCTACCCCAGCCCACAACGCTGTGGACGAGGGTTTTCTTCAAGATATGCGCTACCACCATGACCAAGCGGTAGCAATGGCCTACTACTACCGCACCTCGGTTGATGACCCAGTTCCACTACTGACGGTTTTAGCGGAAGAAATACTTCTCAGCCAGCAATTGGAGAGTGGACGTATGGTGCAAATGCTCCGCTCATTTGGCGTCAGCGAAGTCAATGACAGCGGAAGAAGCATGGGCTGGATGGGCCACGAGGTGCCCATTGAAGATATGGATGGTTTAGCCAGCCAAAGTGAACTAGACGCATTTGCAGCCGCCTCGGGAGATGACGCATCGCGCATCTTCGCCACCTTGATGATTCAACACCACCGAGGTGGAGTAGCGATGGCGACGTACGCAGTTGACAACGCATCAAACCGCGCCGTAATCAGTCTCGCTGAATCAATGATCAAAGGACAATCAGGCGAAATTACTGAGTTGCAAAAAGTTCTTGACTCGTTGAGTTGACCGCGCTCCCTTTAAGGAGCAACCGTCGTTGTGGCGACAGACGTCGTTGTCGCCGTCGGCACGGTACTGGTCGTTGTAGCGACAGTGGTCGTTGTCATAGCGGGTACGGTGCTTGACGTCGTCGTCGTGTAATTCGGATCCACCCAATTAAATCGCGGGCTTTGTGCCCCGTATTCCTCAGGTTCCTTGACGCCATCAAAGACAAAAACTTGGTCACCTTTGGACACCAGCGTTTGGAAATATTCAGAAATATGCATCGGCAAACGGATGCATCCATGTGAAGCCGGCAGGGCAGGAACCTCTTGGGCCCCGTGGACTGCTATCCCCTTATTGAAATAGACAGGGTTATACATTCCGCCAAGTTGACTCTCGCGTCGCCCAACAACCAGTCGGTAGAACTTGTAGACGCCACCTGGAGTCCACGACACACCACAGACACCTTTCTTGATCGCCTGAGTGCCTGTCTCATTGTCTTGCTCTCCAGGCGAGATAGTGACTTCTTCGCACCACTCTTCATCTGTCGCAGAGGAGGCTGTCCCAGAGGAAATATGAGTGATGATCGCCGGCACATTGTCGCGGAAAACAATCAGCACCTGCTCGGGTAAGTACACCTCGGTGTGATTGGGCGTTGTGTCAGGTCGGCGCGGCAAGATCTCAAGTGGGTCCTGCATCCGGCTCCACATTTGCGCATCAACCTTGCCCGTGATGTCGTCGCGCTGCACACCCATCACCAATTTTTCAAAAGCCCATATCGCCTGGCGAGTTCGTTCACCAAAGACCCCATCGGGTTCGCCTGGATCAAAGTTCAGTTCGATCAAGCGATCTTGGACCATTTTGATCTCCGCTCCAGCCGAACCTTTGCCAACTGTTTGCGAGAGTGGAACTTTGATAACTGGTGACACTGTGGAGCCGTTGAGAATTTGATCAATCGTAGTTGTCGTCTGTGAATCGATGCCCGAAGAGTCTTTATTGGACGCCACCACTCCAACCACAATCACAATCAGTAAGACCAGGGCAGCACCAATTGCGGGAGTCCACTGATTGATTGGGGCGACCTGAGACCGCGACCGACCGACCGCTGGACGGCGAGGGTTTTGTGAGTCAGACATGCTTCATATTCTACAGTGAGGGCCTCAGAGCTAAACTGTCAGCGCTTAATTACTGGCTTGATGGCACGTAATTCACGACGCAGTTGCTGCATCTCTTGAAGAATCTTGAGAATCACCGAAGGCGATGAAAGAGTCGAGACACCGCGGGTTCGTGGGAAATAATCCACTCCGAATTGCACGATGTGATATCCCAACTTATTCGCTCGGAGTACGAGTTCGGCGTCAATGAATGAGCCCTCACTCTTCAACGAAATGTGTTCAAAGATCCGCCCACGACACAATTTGAAAGCGAAATTAACATCGCGCATTTTGAGGCCGAAGAATACCCGCACTAAAGCGTTATAGAAAAACGAATAGACCGTGCGGACATATCCCTCACCCGTGCGGTCATGGCGATACGCGCTCACGATGTCGGCGTCATACTGACGCATCAAACGACAAGCTTTTTGCAACTCATCCATATCAAAAGGCAGGTCGGCATCGGTGTAAAGAATTAAATCACCACTGCTATGAGCGAAACCGGTCTTGATTGAGCCACCCAATTTACGATTCTTCGGATGGTGCACGACCTTGACACGTGAATCATTGGCCACCGCTTCGTCAGCGAGTTGTGGTGTCGCATCGGTTGAAGCGTCATCAATAATGGTGATTTCGTAGTCCGCTATCTCGCCCGCCGCCATCAGCGATTTGCCGGCCTCATGAGCAGCAGAAAGGGTCTTGGCAATGTAATCCTCTTCGTTCCACATCGGGAAAAAGAAGGAAAGTTTTTGGAAGTGCGCAGACGCTGCCTCAGATGCCACACTGTCAAGTTATCGGTGATCTCGCGACTCATCACTTTGGGATAACTTTGCCTAGTGATGGATCTCAGCGGCATTGAAATAGGCGTCCTGCCCAAGATTGGGCTGGAACAGCGTCTCACTCGGGTTTGGGGGCGAACCGTCGCCCTGGGTTGGACTCTCATCGCCGTGGCACTGATCACCGTCGGTGCTTCATCACAGGTGATTGGTCGCCCCATGATCTGGATAGATGATCAGCGTTTTGGCGCAGTCACCCTCATCATGCTCGTGGCGGCGACCTTTGCCCCTGTGATTATGTTGGTCACCTGGTCCTTACTGGCTGGACCGTGGGTTCCCTTTCTGTCACTTCTGGTCACTGGCGAACTGATTCTGTGGGCCGCCCTTGACCGTCATAACTCACCCGGGGGAGCGCTGGTCACAATCTTTTTGGCTATCGCCGCGCTCCTCTTGTCCGTGGCTTCTTTTGGTGGCCGTTATCGCCTCAGCGAAGTCGAGAGTTCGATCATCACATCCAACTGAGACCCAACTTCAGGTCCGGCCCCCGGTCGTGACTGGCGGACATGACTCATTGCTTGATCCAAGTCCATCCCCGTAAGGAGACATACCGCCACTGCCAATGTGCCTGCGCGGCCAATACCGGCGGCACAGTGCGCGATCACGTTTTCGCCCCGACGCAAGCGTTCCACAACCGATTCATAGAGCGGGAGAACTTTGTGCAGTGGTGGAGACGATAGATCGGGGATGCGTTGCCATGTGCAACGCCCAGCAGTATTCAGCCATGTCACATAAGCGGGATAGCGCTCACTGAGTTCATGCTCTTGCACAAGACACACCACATGATCTGCAGACACATGCTCTAACAAACCCTCAACATCGGGCGCAATCTTGTGTTTGCCACACAACCACAGTCGCCCTGCAACTGACGAAAGTGGAATCTCGTGTATCCCCCCATCAAGATTCATAGCTTCCGCCCTGCAATTTCGCGCACATCTCGTCTAAGTCTCCCTGACTCGGGCGAGCCAAACCGATAGCGTCAATTCCCATGTCAGCCAAGGTACTCACCTCACTCCCCATTGGCGAACGCGTGGGTATCGCTTTTTCCGGTGGACTTGACACATCTGCTGCAGTGGCTTGGATGCGGGCCAAGGGCGCTATCCCCTATTGCTACACCGCCGACCTCGGCCAACCCGATGAACCAGATCTTGACGACATTTCCGATCGCGCCAAACAATACGGTGCTCAAGAAGCCAGATTGATTGATTGTCGGGCTGAACTCGTGCGCGAGGGTCTGATGGCCTTGCAATGCGGCGCCTTTCATATCACCACCGCTGGCAAAACATATTTCAACACCACACCTTTGGGTCGCGCCGTGACCGGCACGCTTCTCGTGCGCGCAATGCACCAAGACGGCGTGGATATCTGGGGCGATGGATCGACTTATAAAGGCAACGACATTGAGCGCTTCTACCGCTACGGTCTGATGGTCAACCCCAAGTTGCGGGTTTACAAACCTTGGCTGGACGAAGCCTTCGTCGCCGAACTCGGCGGTCGAACAGAAATGAGCGAATTTTTATTAGCCAACAAATTGCCCTATCGCGCAAGTACGGAGAAGGCGTACAGCACGGACTCCAATATTTGGGGTGCAACGCACGAGGCCAAACTCCTTGAAGAACTTTCGACCTCGATGGAGATCGTTGATCCCATCATGGGAGTCGCTCATTACCGCGAAGATGTCATGATCGTTGCAGAGACCGTGAGTGTTCGCTTCCATGAAGGTTGGCCAGTGGCGATTAATGGAAAAGAACTTGCCGATCAGGTTGAACTCGTGCACGAAGCCAACGCCATTGGCGGTCGCCATGGTCTCGGTATGAGCGATCAAATCGAGAACCGCATCATTGAAGCAAAAAGTCGCGGTATTTACGAGGCGCCGGGATTGGCTCTTCTGCATATTGCCTACGAACGCCTTGTCACCGCTATCCATAACGAAGGCACGATCGAGAACTACCGCACCATGGGTCGCCGTTTGGGTCGTTTGTTGTACGAAGGTCGCTGGTTTGACCCGCAAAGTCTGATGCTCCGTGAACCCATCATGCG
>CAMAYS010000061.1:0-11482 GCA_945862545.1 Bifidobacterium breve
GCGTTACACGATTCCCGGTGACTTCGCGGAAATTGATGAAGATGGAACTGTGCATCTTCTCGGACGCGGTTCGGTGTGCATTAATACGGGTGGAGAAAAGGTCTACCCCGAAGAAGTTGAAGTAGCGGCTCGTTCACACCCGAACGTTGTTGATTGCGTCGTCGTTGGATTGCCAGACACTCGCTTCGGGGAAATTATCACCTTGGTGGCAGAGCGTTCGGGCGAGATTTCTGAGTCCGAAGTGATTGAGCACGTCAAGAAACTTTTGGCAACCTACAAAGCACCACGTCGAGTTATCTTCGTGGATCAGGTGTACCGCAGTCCGTCCGGTAAAGCGGATTATCGCTGGGCTAAAGAAATAGCGAGTGCCTAGTCAAACGAAGAACTGGCTTTGAAATCGCTTCCGTACACAGGGGCCGACTTGGTGATGAGATGCTTACGACTCACAGCCGACTTCAGGCCGTATTTGCCCAATAGTTCACGCATGTTGTGATAATTCGGGTGATCAAAATGGGCGGCTAAGGTTTCCGCATTCTCCCAAAGTTCATACACCTGAATGTGATCAGCGATGCATGGATCAGCAGCGAAGCAATACACCAAACAGCCAGGCTCATCATCGCGCGTGGCTTGTTGATATTTCACTGATTCGGCGACGGCAGCGTCACGGACAGCAGGATCGTTGAGGTAGATGGACGCTTCAATTGCAATAAGGCTCATACTTGCCACATTATTGCGTGCGTGCCTTCAATCCTGTGTCGAGCAGTCCCAAGCCGTAATCTGAAGACACGCTGAGAAAATCAGATGAACAGAGGAACACAGATGTTTGCAGCATTGATCACGGGTAAGAACAAAGTGGAGATGGTTGAGTTTCCCGACCCATCCCCAGCATCAACCGGAGTTGTGGTCGATATTGCGTATTGCGGTATCTGCGGTACCGATATCCATGCCTACCAATCGGGGGCACCGTATAACCCAGCTATTTGTGGACATGAATGGTCTGGAACTCTCAGTGCAGTCGGTTCCGAAGTCAAATCTTTTAGCGAGGGTGATCGCGTTGTTGTTGCAGTGGCTCCAGCGTGTGGCCAATGTGCTCCCTGTCGCGCTGGTCAGGCTGATCGTTGTTTCGTCTCGTTTATGTCGGCCCTTGGTCGCGATGCCATGGCCCCTAAGCATGGTGGCTTCGCTCCGCGCATTGCTGTCAGCGCATCGCGTATTGTCAAAACTAATCCCGCTTTGAGCGATATTCAGGCCGCTCAAGTTGAGCCGACGACTGTGGCTTTTCATGCAGTGCGTCGCAGTGGGATTCGCTTGGGAGATATAGCCGTCGTACAGGGTGCTGGACCGATTGGGCTGGGTGCCATGCAGTGGGTCAAGGCCGCTGGTGCTGGAGTGGTCATCGTGATTGAACCCAATGAGCAGCGACGCGCCGTTGCTCTTGAATTGGGTGCCCATTATGCGGTCGCACCCGGAGCAGCAGCGGACGAACTGGTCAAAGAACTGTCGCATGGTCTCGGCGCTGACATTGTCTATGAATGTGTCGGTCGACCGTTTGCGGTGCAAAGCGCAGTGGATTTGGCGAGGCGTGGCGGTTCGATGTGCCTCATTGGGTTGGCAGACCAAGAAGCCTCAATCTCTCCTGTGCAGTGGCTGATGAAAGAGATTTCTGTGACCGCAGCATTGGCCTATAACCACGAAGAGTTCGAGACATGTATGGGCATGATCGCTGATGGTCGTTTTCGCACCGAACCATTGCATTCACTGACCATTGGCTTGGCTGGCTTGGACGCAAGTCTGGCTGATCTGGCTAGTGGCACGTCAACCAATATGAAGATTTTGGTTGACCCGCGTATCTAGCGCTCTACGCAGGTTCGCGAACGCCAGCCTCGCGCATTAGCGAGGCATCTTGTTGGTGGAAACGGCCCGTGCCACCAAGGGTGGTCGCACCCGCATCAACGACCAAAGTGTGTCCGGTGATATATCGCGCTTCTTCGCTGGCGAGATAAACCGCAGCGTTAGCAATATCTTCTGGCAATCCTGCAATGCCGAGAAGTGAGGTTTTAGCGATGTGCGCCGTGGCCGTCTCGATCGCACTGGCGTCTCCTGTCATGACTGCTGATGTCATTGCCGTAGCCGTATTGCCGGGAGAGATGGCGTTGACTCGAATGCCGTGTTGAGCCAACTCTGAGGCAACTGATTTAGTGATGCCAATGACAGCATGTTTGCAGGCCGTATAACAATGTGGTCCGAGTCCTCCAAGTATTCCTGCAGTACTTGAGGTGGAGATAATGACGCCACTACCTTGAGCAATCATTTGAGGCGAAGCATGCTTCATGCCGAAGTAGACACTGTTCAGCAAGATCGCCACTGTGCGGTTCCAATGATCGGTATTGGTTTCACTAATGCGTCCGACAGCGCCGACAATGCCAGCGTTGTTGAACATGATGTCTAAGCGGCCGAATTCGTTGACCGCCAGTTGAATTGCTGCGGCCACGTGGTCTTCGACTGCAACATCAGTATGTATGAAACGCGTATTAGGGCCCAGTTCTTTGGCGAGAGCCTGTCCTGGAGCATCTTGTAGATCGGCGATGATGACTCGCGCTCCTTCTTCAACGAATCGTCGCACTGAACCTTCACCGATTCCGCTGGCTCCGCCAGTGATGACAGCAACTTTTCCCTCTAGTCGACCTTGAGTTCCCATGACTCTCCTTGATAATTGTGCGATGCTTGTCCGCATGTCCAAACATAATGCGCGAGCACTAGGTGCTGGCGAGTTTGACATCGCTGCTGTGGTGAGCGCCATCAGGGCAACAGGTAGCAAGGCGCCATGGTCGATTGAGGCACCAAGCGCTGTTGGCTGGGCAAATCCTGCGGTCCATATCGCTGCGCTGGCGGGCGGTATGCGAAAGTTTATGTGATGAACGAACAGATGGGTCATGAGTACAAACTCAGTCGCTTACGGATGCAAGAGATTGCTCAAGGTTTGAGTGACGAGGATTCGAACAGGATTGTTCCGGCCTGTCCCGAGTGGACAGTGAAAGATCTTTTCTCACATGTCACGGGTTTGGCCGCAGATCTTGGTGGCGGCAAAGGTCCGACAGGAGATACGCAGGTGTGGGTTGATGCCCTCGTGAGCGATCGACGCCAGCGAACTCTGTCAAGTGTCGTTGACGAATGGAATGAAGTGGCGCCTGCATTTGAAGCGATGATTGACTCACTGCCTAAGCGCTTATGGGCATTAAGTTATGACACTGTCGTCCACGAACATGATCTTCGCAACGCCGTTCGCCAACCTGGTCAACGAGACTCAAGTGGCGTCAAAATGTCTGCGGTCTTGGGTCTCAAACTCGTCAAAGGTGACCTTGCGACAAAGTCCTTGCCTGCCTTCTGCGCGGTGATTGATGGCGTCGAACACGTTGTCGGTGAAGGTGAACCAGTGCTGACTCTGAGGGCCTCGGCTTTTGAAACCTTGCGACTTTTAGGAAGTCGGCGGACCGACAGTGAAATGCGCCAGGCCGACTTTGTCGGTGATTTGGATGGTTTGTGGAACGGGATTACTCACATGAGTCTTCCCAAGGTGAGTCTCGGGGAGTAGTTCGCCTACGATAGGGCGGGTTATTCACAAGAGCATCGCATGCGATGATCACGATCAGGAGAAACGCAATGGGTCAGTTCACAGGCAAGACAGTTCTTATCACCGGAGCCTCCTATGGGCTCGGCGAGGGTTTCGCTGAAGGTTTCGCTAAAGAGGGAGCGGATCTCATCTTGACCGCGCGCACCAAGGATTTGTTAGATGTGGTGGCCGAAAAATGTCGTTTATTTGGCTCGAAGGTGACCGTCATCCCTGGTGATGTCTCGATTGAGGAAGATGTTGTGCGCGTCGTATCTGGTGGTATCGCCGAACATGGCAAAATTGACGTTCTCATCAACAACGCTGGCGTTGTTGATCCACGCGGAATCGCTCCCGAGCGCTTCGACATGACCACATGGAATTGGATCATCTCGATTGATCTCAACGGAGCGTTCATGTACATGCGTGAAGTCGGTCGTCACATGTTGGAACGTCAGAGTGGCAACATTGTCAATATTGGGTCCATTCTCGGTAATGGCGCTAATGAGGCAACCGTTATCGCGTACACCGCAGCCAAGGGTGCTTTACGCAATCTGACGCAACAGCTCGGCTGCGAATGGGCAGATCGTGGCGTGCGCGTGAACTCTGTGTCGCCTGGTTTTGTCGTCACCGAGATGACAGCGCCGATGTTAGCGGCCATGGGAATTGATACCTGGATCGCCAGTCGCACCCCCATGCGACGGATCGGTTTACTCCCCGAGATTGTTGCTCCCGTGATGTTCTTGGCTTCTGATGCTGCGAGCTACATCACTGGTCATGATCTGCTCGTTGACGGTGGCACGAATGCCTCTAACGGCACATATCAGATTCCGCCGATTCACCATGAGTGGAATCAGGACACGGCAGCCAGAGTCGGCAAGGGCTACCCAGGCGTGCAGCCTCGTCCAGATTGGTATCAGGCTCTGGAATTAGGAATTCCTGGACTGCATTACCCGCTTCCTGAGGCCTAAAAACCCTGCTTATTTCAAGAGGTCTGTGACGTGATGATCACGCATTGCTGATTGCGCACGCTTGATCACTTCAGTCCACAGTGCCATCGCACGCTCGCTTGATGAGTCGAGAGTACCGACAGCGAACACGGGAATAATCCAACTGTAAAGAACGCCAACTCGGTAGTCCTCTAAGAATTGTGCAAACGGGTAAGTGGTGACTCCATGGGCCACGAGTTCATCGTGGTATCCCTTGAGCAGAGCGGCTTCATGCTCCTTGCGGACATCAATCGGCAAACTCTGGCTCATCAAGTAACCAACGTCGTACGCTCCGCCGCCTTTACTGCTGGTCTGGAAGTCAATCATGAAGACATCATCGCCATCGCCAAAAAAGAGATTGTCCAAACGGTAATCAAAATGCACAATCGTGTTAGGCATTGCTGCAAATCGATCAAGTAGTTGATGCACATTGCTACCGAACTGTTCCATCAGTGGAACCATGTCGGCATCAACAGCGTGGGAGAAAACTTGCAGGAACCCTGGAAGCGACTGCTCGTATATGGTAGCTCCGATTTTCATGCCTTCGCCGTTGATCGGAGGCATCCAATCAAATGCATCAAGCCGTGGTGACTCCCAAAACTCGGCGTGCAGACGGGCCACGGTCTTGAGCGCATTCATGGCATCTTTCGCATTGACTCCCACTGACTGATCGCCAACGCGCAGATGTCCGAGATCTTGAAGCAGCAACACATAGTTATCAGTGTCGTACTCAGCCGAGACTGAATACGCCTGTGGCACGACGCTGAGTTGGGGAGCGATCTCCAAATAGAAACGCGCTTCGCGTTCAAACACTCGAGCCGGCCCGAGCATGCCACGAATCATGGGATCTTGAGTCGGAATCTTGCAGATAATGAGCGCAGGTCCGTCTCCACCTGCATAAGTCACGGCTAGGCGCCCGACCTCACCCATGAAACCGATTCCGGCGCCCATATTTTGCGCTTCAACAGTGGCCACCGATGTTGCTGCCGTTATCGCTCCACTACTTCGCAGCGTGGTGGTCAGCCACTCTGCCGTGACTGAGGCGGTAGTAGTTGGCAATGTGGTCATGGGTTTTCTCCTAAACGGGGTGATGCTGTAAAACGGTTGGGTGTAAATGCTGGCTGGATGATTTCTTTGGTATCCCAATCATGGGTTAATGCTCGGTGTGCGATGCGCCAATCACCTGCACGACATTCAAAGCGGTCAAAATATCGACCGCCAAACTTTTCCAAAAACTCACCGTCGCCACCGCGCACTCGGTGCCACGCTAAGACTTGTGTCTCGACATTGGCAATAGTCGGTGAAACAAAATCAATTGTCGGGACTCCACAAAAATGCGTCGTTGAGATTGCATACGTCCGTAGTTTTTTCGTGACAAGCGTGGCAAAATCACTCCCCAGACCGACGAAACTGCCGTGGTCATCGGTGCCGTCTGGGTGATAAACAGATGTCACCAAATCGGCATCGCAGCGGTCGATGCCATGGCAGTAGTCCATAATGCAGCGTTGAATGGCGCGGGTTGCCACATCTGCCTCGGCGGTTGAGAGTGGGCCATTGACAGCGTCAGAAGTCGTCATACCTTGAGATTACAGAGTTCGCCGACTTAATTGACCGTCGGGTAAGTTTTCAGGGAGTAGGGCAACTAAGGTCGCCTGTGAAGGTTCGCTGAATGAAGTTCGGCTCGTAATAGGGGGGAAGCACATGACTCAAGTACCAGTCACTGAAGGGGTCTTTACTTGGCCTTCGCAGACGCCCCAATTGATCGGTAGTCGCTGCGTGGAGTGCGGGAACCACATGTTCCCCGTGCAATCGGGTTGTCCCAAGTGCAGTTCAGATTCAACGGAAGAGGTTCTGCTGGGTCGTAAGGGAACTCTCTGGACATGGACCGTGCAGGGTTATCCGCCAAAGTCTCCTCCGTACGCTGGCAATGTTGACCCCAAGACTTTTCAAGCCTTCGGTGTTGGCTATATCGAGTTGCCAGGTCAGATTAAAATTGAGGCCCGTTTAACCGAGTCTGATCCCGCAAAACTGAAAATCGGTATGGAGATGGAGATGGTTCTCGTTCCTCTCAATACTGATGAAGCAGGTAATGAAGTCGTCACTTTTGCATTCGCTCCAGTGGCCTGAAATTTCTCATCATTTTGAAATCACTACCGAAATAAATAGGAGAATCCCATGAGTATTGAAGTGGCAATTGTAGGAATCGGAATGCACGAATTTGGTCGCACCGAAGGTGTTTCGGGTATGGATCAAGGTGTTATCGCTGTGCGCCGTGCCTGTGCCGACGCTGGGTTGAAGTGGGACGACATGCAGTTCGCCTTTGGCGGCTCGCAGGCCGCAGGTGCAGCTGACACGATGGTCTCTCAACTGGGACTCACTGGTTTGCAGTTCATCAATGTGGCCAATGGTTGCGCTACGGGTGGATCGGCTTTGTTCTCCGCCTATAACACCATTCGATCCGGTGTCTTTGATGTTGGTATCGCAATCGGTTTTGACAAGCATGAGCGTGGAGCATTTCGCATTAATACCAAGGGCGCCGGTTTGGGCGACTGGTATGGCGCATCCGGCTTGGCACTAACGACACAGTTTTTCGGTATGAAGATCAATCGCTACATGCACGAGTACGGAATTACCCAAAGCAGTTTGGCCAAGGTTTCCGAAAAGGCTTTCCGTAATGGTGCGCAAAACCCGATGGCATGGCGACGCAAGCCAATTTCGGAACAAGAAGTTCTTGATTCGGCGATGCTCTCCTATCCCTTGACGCAGTACATGTTCTGCTCGCCAGGTGAAGGTGGAGTGGCACTCGTTTTGGCTCGCGCCGATAAGGCACATTTGTATACGGATAAGCCGATCTATCTCAAGGCTGCTGCTGTGCGCAGTCGTCGCTTCGGAAGTTTTGAGGTGTTGGCTCCGTCGATTGCGCTTGAGCACAATGCTGGTCCAACAGTGGATGCTTCAAAGGCTGCTTTTGAAATGGCTGGTATCGGTCCAGAGGATATTGATGTTGCGCAACTGCAAGACACAGAGTCCGGTGCCGAGATCATGCATATGGCGGAGAATGGTTTTTGTGAGCATGGCGAGCAGGAGTTCATGATCCAGGCAGGCGAGACTGAAATCGGTGGGAAGTTCCCTGTGAATACCGATGGCGGTTGCTTGGCCAACGGTGAACCTGTCGGTGCATCTGGTTTGCGCCAGGTCTATGAAAACGTTCTGCAGTTACGCGGACAGGCCGGCGCACGTCAAGTCCCTAACGATCCGAAGGTCGCCTACACGCATGTTTACGGGGCGCCTGGTATTTCAGGCGTCACGATTTTATCTCGCTGAGTATTTCCTCTGGAGGCATAGACCATGGCAGTTCTGACCAAGACATACGCTGACATTCGTGCCAGCGATATAGCCCTCATTGACGAAGAACGAAGTGTGAGTTGGGCAGAACTAGATCAACGGGTTAACGGATTAGTCAATGGGTTACGTCAAGCAGGTTTGAAAACTGGCGACACCGTGGCTGTCGTTGCTGGCAATCAATGTGAGTGGTTCGAAATTGCGCAAGCTTGTGCTCATGGTGGTTGGACCTACGTACCCGTGAACTGGCATTGGGTGGCAGATGAATTGGCCTATGTGTATGAAGACGCCAATGCTGTTGCCGTATTAGTTGATCAAAGCTTTGAAGCCACAGTTTTGACGGCGCTCAAAGATGAGCGTGGTCGCAGCGTGAAGTTGATTGTCGGTATTCATACCGCTAGCGATTCATCAGCGCGATCAGATTCTCGTTTCGTGGACTATGAGGCGGTGATTTCATCGGGTGGTAGCGACGAACCAACTGATCAAATGCTCGGCGGTCCAATGTTCTATACATCGGGAACGACGGGGCGACCAAAGGGTGTTCGCGGCGCACTGTCGGGTGGATTATCAATCACCCCAGACTTTATGCAATTAGTGGCGGCCGGCTTCTCTCAATTTCTGCCGATTCCCGGGCGCACTATGTTGTGCGGTCCCTTCTATCACTCGGCCCAATGGGCGTTTTCGTTCTTGCCGATGATCGGTGGCTCTGCGGTTGTGATGCAACACAAGTACGACTCGGCGGCAATGCTGGAAATGGTTGACCGCTATTCATGCACCAATGTGCATTTGGTGCCCACTCAAATGAAGCGTCTACTTGACTTGCCTGACTCAGTGAAAGAGAGTTTTTCCGGGACTTCATTGTCCACTGTTTGGCACGGTGCTGCTCCATGCCCGCCTGCTGTTAAACGTGGTCTCATTGAGTGGTGGGGACCCAAGATCACGGAGTACTACGGCAGTACAGAGGGTTCCATCATTTCCACAGTTTCATCAACGGACTGGCTGGCAAAAGGCGGGAGTGTCGGCAAGCCACTTGAGACAGTTGAGGTGATCATCGTTGATGACGCCGGTGCAAGAGTCCCGCAGGGAGCACCCGGAACGTTGTATTTCAAAAACAAGATGGGCAATGACTTCACCTATCACAATGATGAGGCGAAAACTCGCGAATCACATTTGGAACCTGGTGTCTTCACGACGGGCGATATCGGATATATCGATGCTGATGGTTTTCTCTGGTTATCCGATCGAAAAATCGACATGATTATTAGTGGCGGTGTGAATATTTATCCTGCGGAAATTGAAGGAGTTATTGCTGCACTCTCTGAAGTTGAGGATGTCGCCGTGATTGGCGTTCCTGACGAGGAATTCGGTGAAAGCGTCAAGGCATTAGTGCAACTCGCCGATGGAGTCATTGCCTCACCAGAGATTTCAGAGATCATCATTAAGCATTGTCGTGAATTTCTGGCCGGTTACAAGAGGCCGCGATCCATTGACTTTATTGCTCATATCCCGCGCACAGGGACCGGAAAAATTCAAAAGCAACCATTACGGGCTCCGTTTTGGGAAGGTCACGAGCGTCGCATTTAGCGACAGAGATGAGAATAAGGACTATGTCCGGAGTTGATTACAGTCGTTGTTATCACCAAGGAATTCGCGTGGCGAATCTTGATCAAGCCATGACCGAACTGGGATCGTCTTTGGGTGTCACATGGTGCGAGGTTCAGGAGCGTACGCAGCAGGTGTGGACTCCGCAAGACGGAGGACAAACGATTCCCTTGCGCTTTACATACTCCTCAGAGGGGCCGCAGCACATAGAACTGCTAGAAGGTGCACCAGGATCCATCTGGGATGGTCGACAAAATCCGGGACTGCACCATGTCGGCGTTTGGTCAGATGATGTTGCTGGGCAAACTCAGGCATTAGTCGCTGCAGGTTGGACATTGACTATGGCGCAGGCTCCACCCGACAAGGGTTATGGAGCGTTCACCTATGTGCAACCACCGAGTGGGTTGATCGTGGAGTTGGTGTGGAGCGCGCTCAAACCAATGTTTGATCGTTGGTTCGCTGGCGGACCGTTGGGCTGAACATCGTTTGTCTAGCCCCACTCAAGATGGAGTTCATTCAAAGCGCGTAAGACAAAACCCGGCATATGCGAGAAGTCGTTTTTGTTGGGAGCGATCCGAAGATTAGGTAGACGATCAAGAATTGCGTTTAATGCCAACGATTGTTCAAGTCGCGATAATCCGCTCCCAGGACAATGATGCTCGCCGAGTGAAAAAGCCATATGGCGCTTTGAATTCTTGCGCTCAAGGTCCACCTCGTCAGCGTCGGGGAACATCCGCTCGTCACGATTCGCTGCAGCGTAACGAATGTGCACCGTGGCCCCCTTGGCAATAGCGACACCGTTGACTTCGGTGTCGGCAGCCACGACCCTGTAGAGGCCCTGAGTGGGTGATTCCAAGCGCAGAGCTTCTTCGATGAACTGCTCAACTAATGAACGATCATCGCGCACGCGGGCATACAAACCTGGTTGGCGAAGCAGAATCCACAACGCCGAAGTGATGGCGAATGTTGTTGTTTCATTCCCACCGATATATAAATGGTCAACGATGGTGATGATTTCGTGATCGGACAATGGGCGTTCACCGTTGTAGGTGGCGTTGATGAGTCCTGAAATGACATCGTCGCCTGGTTGCTGGCGCTTCTGTTCAATGGTGGCGTAGATGTAATGCTGAAATTCAACGATCTGTTCAGCCACCCAGAATTCTTGTTCAACAGACAATGGTCCGCTGAAGGGGAGCACCCAAGCAGAGGACCATTTCTTTAGTTGTGGAATATCTTGCGCGGGAAAACCCAAGATTCGAGTAATGGCTTGCACGGGAAGCGGAAGAGCAAAGGCTTCAACGATTTCAACGCTCCCACCAGAACTGATTCCTGGGCCAGCAAACTTGTCGATCAGATCGCTGATAGTTGATTCAATGAAGGATTGCCAATGCTTGGAACCCTCGGTATCAAAGTAATGATCAACTGTGTCACGAAATTGACGATGCTCGGGCGGATTAGTGGACAGTGGGGTGACTCGTGGCCAACCCTTAGTTTCGTAGATCTCGCGGGCAACACCAGTGCGTGCCGCAGTTGATCCCGTGCGAAAAATCTCTTGGTGGCGAAGGACATGCAGAACATCGCTGTATCGAGTGACAACGAACATATTCGTGCCAGGCATTTGGTACACCGGTTCCTCGTCGCGTAACAGGCGATAGGTCGGATACCAGTCCTCTTGAGTCTCAGGCGAGTACAGATTGATGTCATCGGTCATGATTCTTGTTCCCCTCTGCAAAGTTACTCGCTGCGGCTCCCGTAATCAGCGAGCGGGAGGAAGGCAATACGATTGCGCTATGACAACTTCCAGCGGATTCTCAGCCTCTTCAACGACAGACGAAGTTTTGAGCGGTATTGACCTGAGTGGTAAGCGATATCTCGTCACGGGAGCATCTGGGGGACTTGGCCTTGAGACATCTCGGGCGTTAGCTGCCAGTGGAGCCACAGT
>CAMAYS010000062.1:0-10989 GCA_945862545.1 Bifidobacterium breve
AGCATCGCCACCCACAGTGCTGGACCAGGATGCGAACCTTGTGTCCCTGCGTCACCAACAATGCGTCCTGCCGCACCGACTAAAGGAGGATGAGCCAAAAAACCACGCATGTGCAATTCGGCCTGAGCCATATCACCTGCAGGAAACCAGCGATCCCGACTGATCAGAGTGACCACAGCGATCAGCAGGGGCACACTGACGATTGCCGTGATCAGTCCCACGCTCTTGCACTCAAGCGAACGCTGGCGCAGGGATCCAAACACGCCAAAACTCTACTCGCCGTGGACTCGTCGACGGTTGCATCATGAACCCCACCGACAAGGCGACACCTAGTAAACTTTGTTCGCATGGCACTGGCACCTTCTCTTCATTCTTTGGTGCACTCCACTGCAGTGACGATATTGCAACATGACCTACCTGGGTTACCAGAGATAGTCGCGCAAGAAGTCGCTACTTTCACTGTGCGACGACTGGGTGTTCTGGCGGCACATATGCGCCTCGGCGTCGCGGCGATCGCTTTGCTTGTACGTCTCTTCGCATCAATCGCTGGTCAACCACGCTTGCTATGGCTGAGCAAGACTCACCTTCCCCTTTTGGGCGAGTATTTCCGATTAATTCGTTCTTTGTCCTATGCCTATATCTGGGAAAAATGGCCTGATACGCGCTCCGATGGATCACCCGCATGAACAGCACGCAACAAATTTGGGATGACGCCATCGAGTCAAAAATGTCCTGCGAGGTATTAATCATCGGATCTGGTGCAGGCGGATCACCAACCGCAGCACTTTTGGCCGAAGCTGGCTTTGATGTCCTCGTCGTTGAAGAGGGTCGGTGGGTTGAACAAGGCACAGTCGCTCCATTTTCATTGGATCAAATGGAGCAGCAATATCGCGGTGGCGGTGTCACGGTGGCACTCGGTCTACCAAGTATTGCCTATACCGAGGGACGTTGTGCTGGAGGAGGCACTGAAGTTAATAGTGGCTTATATCGACGGCCACCGACTGAAGTTGTTGAACGGTGGCGAGATCGCTGGGATGTTCGCGATCTTGACCCCGATGAATTAATGAAGACTGCCACTGAAGTTGAAACTGATATTCATGTCACTCATCTACCTGGACCTGCCAGTGTTCCGAGTCAACTTCTTCGTCAAGGCGCCGACGCTCTGGGCTGGAAACATGACGAGAGTCCGCGCTGGATGACCTATCCCGACGGCAACCCGCGGAATGGCCAGCGACAGTCAATGACGCGGACCTATTTACCACGGGCGGCGAAAGCCGGGGCGCGTATCTTGACCCAATGTCGTGTCAACAAAATCAACATTGCCCATGGCAAAGCCACATATGCAGATATCTCATTGGCGAATGGTCAAGCAGGAAGAATTAGTTTCAAGTTCGTCTTTGTTTGCGGTGGCGCAATTCAAACACCTGCCATCTTGCAACGTTCTGGATTGCGAAAAAACATCGGCCAAACCTTGGCAGTTCATCCAACTGTCAAACTCTCCGCACGTTTTGCCGATGCCATCAATGTGCCTGATGATGTTCCCGTGCACCAAGTCAAAGAGTTCGCCCCTGATCTCTCATTCGGAGGTTCGGCTAGTCATGCAGGCCTCATTGCTCTTTCCTTGCTTGATCAGTGGTCGGATTTCAAGGGTGCCATTGAAGACTGGCGCAATATGGCTGTTTATTACGCGGCCATTACCAGCGAGGGGCGGGGACGGGTGATGAGCGTGCCGGGATTAGTTGATCCAGTCGTCACCTACCGCCTCACCGCTCGCGACCGCGAACTATTGCGTAGCGGATTATCCCGACTTTCATTACTGATGCTTGAGGCTGGCGCTACTGAGGTCTACCCCGCATTTCGTGGAGCACCGATTGTGCGGGGGCGCAAAGATCTCGCAACATTGCAAAAACGCTTCAGTGCTAATAAGGCGAGCGTGATGACCGTGCATCTTTGTTCGACGGTTCCCTTAGGTGAAAATCGCGACCTGTGTGGGGCGGGAAGTTACGGTCTCGTGCACGAGACGAAAAATGTTTATGTCAACGATGCCTCCCTACTCCCAGATGCCCCGGGAGTCAATCCTCAAGCCAGCGTGATGGCCATCGCTGTTCGTAATGCCCGCCACTTCATTGCACAGGAAAAGCCCCATGCCTAACAATTCAACCCATCTTCCCCTGATCATCACTGGCGCAGCCGGTTGGCTTGGTCGGGCATTGAGCGCCCATGTCGCCCACAACGCCGATGGTCTCGGTGTCTCGCAACTGATTGCCCTCGTGCGCAATTCCGAGGAAGAAGTCCTTTTGCAATCTTCTCTGCCGAAGGACAACAATCTCGACCTCAGGATCCTCACTGGTGACGTCACCAACACATCAGATATAGACCGCCTATTTGCATCATCCTCGGGCGCCTTTGATCTTGTCCACACCGCGGGAATTATTCATCCCAAGAAAATCGCTGACCTTTTTGCGGTCAATGAAACAGCTACCAAAAATATCATGCAACGAGCACTACATCGCGGTGCTCGCCGTGTCGTACACATCTCCTCCAACAGTCCGTTCGGCAATAACCCCCACACTCAAGACACTTTTCGCGCTGATGAACCATTTAATCCGTACCTCGCTTACGGGGCCTCCAAGATGGGCGGTGAAATTGCCGTGCAGGAAAGTGTGTCTCAGGGACTCAATGCTGTCATCGTGCGTCCGCCGTGGTTTTATGGTCCATTTCAGCCAGCGCGTCAGACGACTTTTTTCTCCATGGTGAAGTCAGGAAAATTTCCGGTCTTCGGCGACGGGGCACAACGCCGCTCGATGGTCTTCATTGACAATCTCGTAGACGGTGTGTGCCGAGCGCGAGCGTGGGAGGGTGAGTCAGGACGCGGTTGGTGGATTGCTGATACACAGGCTTACTGCGTCAGTGAGATCGTGGAGACCGTAGGACGTGCCTTGACTGATGAAGGCCACACCGTCAAGAAAAATAGACTTCGTTTACCCCATCTCCTCGGACAAGTTGCCGAAACGGCTGACGGCTTCATCCAACGGACTGGACGCTATGTGCAACAAGTCCATGTCTTGGGCGAAATGAATAAGACCATCGCCTGCGATATCTCTTCGGCCACCCATGACCTCGGTTATGTACCTGCTGTGTCTCTCTACGAAGGTATGCGGCGCAGTATTCGTTGGTGCGCGCAACAGGGTATCGAATTATGACAATCAGTCTGGTGACTGGCGGCAGTGGATATTTTGGATCTCTGTTGGTGCAACGATTAATAACTGCTGGTCATCAAGTTCGCGTCCTTGATCTCAATGACACCCCCGATAGACCATCCGCCGTTGAATTCGTCTGTGGGGATATCCGCAACCCAGGCGATGTCCACATTGCAACAGAGGGCGTGGATATCGTTTTTCATAATGTGGCACAAGTTCCACTCGCCAAAGACAAAGATCTACTTCGCACAGTCAACATTGATGGAACGCGCATCCTTTTAGATGCCTGCATCGAACACAAAGTGCGCAAGGTTGTCCATACGTCCTCCAGTGCGATATTCGGTATACCAGCATCAAATCCCGTCTTCCCTCACGATTCGCCACGCCCCTTGGAAGCCTATGGACTTGCCAAACTAGAAGCCGAGAACCTCTGTCATACAGCAATCAAAAGTGGACTAGATATTTCTATTGTGCGTCCGCGAACAATTCTCGGACATGGACGACTGGGTATTTTTGGAATTCTTTTTGATTGGATTGCTGATGGGGCCGATCCTTTTGTTCTGGGAAAGGGTGATAACCGCTATCAGTTTGTGCACGCGGAAGACCTAGCCGAGATCTGTCTATTGGCAGGGACAACAAGTGATCCGAATATCTTCAATGCAGGAACAGATCGCTTTGGAACAATGCGTGAAGCGTTAGAACACTTATGCTCCTATGCCAATACTGGTTCGCGCGTGCGATCACTGCCCGTTGGTCCCACCTCATTAGCGATGCGCTTGGCAGCGGGACTGCACCTTGCCCCTTTTGCTCCGTACCATTGGATTATGTATTCAAAGTCAATGTGGTTTGATGTGGAACATGCCCACAGTCAACTTGGCTGGGCTCCTCGTTGGTCTAACGATGAAATGTTTCAGCAGAGTTTTGATTGGTTTGTCACCAATCGTCAGGCGACCAACGATCTCGGTGCCTCTCAACATCGCCGTTCCGCAAAACAGGGACTCCTCAGCGTCGTCAAAAAAGGGACTCGACTCTTACCGCGTTGAATGACGTTGCACTACCTGAGCGTGGAGAGGGCGCAGCACGCCGGTGGCCAATGCATCCCATGTCAGAGACCGAGCCCGACTTTGGGCGCGGGTTGACAGTTCATTGCGCAACTTCTCATCGACAAGAATATCGGCGATGCGTTGACCCATTAATTCAAGCGGAGCGAGGATTCCCGTCTCGTCATGCAACACAGAACAGCGATGCCCGCTGATATCAGTGGCCACTGCAGGCGTACCACAGCCGGCGGCTTCAGTGAGAGTGAGTCCCCAACCTTCGGCCAATGAAGCACTCGTCATGACCCATGCCCGGCGATATTGCTCGCGTAACTCTTCGCGCGAAACCCGCCCGGCGAGAGTGACCCACGTACGGGCATCATTGCGTTCAATCCATTGATTGATTTGTGGGCGCTGTGGTCCGTCACCGACCAGGGTTAAAGAAAGATTCGGGACACGTTTTCTTGCCACTGCCACTTGTTCAAGAAGTTCCACAAAACGTTTAACTGGCGCTTGCCGGCCTACCGCCAGAACCGACGGATGATCAGTCTTAGTTCCACCTGGGCTAAAAAACGCATCCACTCCAACGGGTCCCGTCGTCACGAGATTTGGCTTCCAACCCAATTCAATGAGTTCTCGTTGTGTGTCATCCGATGTCGTGACAGTTGGGGTGCGCCGATAAAAGGGTGGAGCAAACTTCGTTTCCAAGGCCCGCCCGAGTGCCGCCAACGGAGCAGGAAAGACCTGATTCCACATCGGTCCGTGAATGTGATGAAGGATCAAAATATGCGGTTTGCGACACCATAAGGGCGACATCCATGGCACCCCATTCCAGATCTCCACAAGAGCGTCATAGTCCCCCATTCGACCCGTGAGTTCTGAACCCATGACTCGTGGGAAAACGGTCATCCGCCCACCACGACGAACCACGTCATAACCGTTTCGTTGTGCGACTGCGGGCAAGCCCGCGGCATGGGATGTTCGATGTAAAACCGAGAGGCCAGCTTCTTGCCAGCGCTTCATAAACTCATCAGCGTGATTCTCCGAACCACCTGCTTCGTTGTCATCAAAATCACGCCACGCCAAAACATGCACCCGACGAGTGCCGCTGTCAAGCATTTCACCAGCCATCTCGACGAGAGAAAGATTGTCAGAGGTGTCCGCTATCTCACTCATGGAAATAGATCCGACCCGAGTGGAACTTCGAATACGGCGCCCGGCACCCGGATTTCGCTATAACGCGCCACCTTGGTAAAAAGATCGTCAGGAATTTGGGTAAATAACAAGATTTGCATATGCCCATATTGAGAATCAAGCAATGTCACCCATTCTGGATGACCGAGAGCCAACATTTCTTCGTTGATCTGAATACGCAAATCGTCAGATTCAATGCGCTCAGCATTTGAACGAGGGTCAAAGAAAGCCAACTGCGCAGCATCATCACGCAACGCAAAGGTAGAAATATTTTCTTGCCCCGTCACTAACCACAACACCGAGTCGGTCTCAGATTCATTTCGCACGCGAAACGGACGAGCGGCCGCACTTGCCCAAGAATCAACAAAAAGGTGTTCGCCACGACGCTCTAATTCAAGCAGCAGTCCGAATGCTGTACCTCCTAAAGCCGCTGGGTCATGCCAACGCAACAGGTAATCGGTTTGCCGACTCAGAACTTCGGTGAGTTGCGGAGCGAGCCCACCCACCAATTTTGAATCGTTGCGATACGGCGGATTTGCCCCTACAGAAGCGATTGTTCCACTAGCTGTTATGGCGATCGTGAGAGCAGCAAGCGCACCCGCCATCAAGCGCTTGTCGTTGGCACTTTTCTTGGATCGACCGCCAACCGCGCGCCACATTGACCATATGGAGGCCACAAGCCACATCACAGCGAGAGCCCACATCCAGCGAATGACATAGTCATAAAAACGTCCGAAGATTCTCGCCGTTGACACTAAACCAATCAGGGTTGTCGCCATCATCACAGATTGCAACGAGAGAACGAGTCGATCTCTGCGGCGCAAGGCGAGCCACGCTCCGATCATGATGATGATACAAAATCCAGCAAAGCCAAGAAAATTTGGCGAATCATAGGGTGCCTTGCCGGGACCTGACACAAATGGTCCAGCAAGATTGAATTCGCCAATCATCGCCTTCAAGGCTGCTCGATATCCAACGGTGTCCGATGGTGGGTCTGTGAAGTGTTGCCAGAGGCGATGGAGGTTGCCCGAACCTGGCCTGAGTTGCTCGATCACTGGCGGCAACCACATCACCGCACCTGTGAGCACTGACCACTTCAGAGAGCGGCGTAAGGGTGCAAAAGTTTTTGGCGTGGCAGACCGATCCTCATAGATTCTCCAAAACAAACTCAGAGCCAATAGGCCTAAGACAAGCGGAACATAGGAAATATGCGTCTGCACACAGAAACTTCCCACCGCAATTGCCAATGGCAAACAACGATGCGCACCCAACACGTGACCCCATATCAAGAGCACGAAAACAAAGAATGTAAACACCGGCACCCACACATTCCATGGCTCAAGAAAAAAACGAGGAGATAGAGAGCGAATCATCACCGCCATCCCCAAAGCCAGAATGATGGCGAAGGCCTGACCACCAAATTTCTTCGCCAGATGCAGAGCAGCCACAATGCCAAGCACATGGACTACTAACAATGAAACCAAAACCCCAAAACTTGTGCGCGCAAAGAGCAAGTACACGGGATACATCACATAAGCCATTGACGCACCTGGTGTTGACCCTTGATTATTGAGGTCATTGCCGACGCGAGCCGCCACCCCAATGAGCGGGAAATGATGTGGAATCGCTCGCAGCATAAGTTCAGTATGCGAAACATCACCTGTGGGATACCAGCGCTCGCCAATCATCGAGCCAATAGCCATGAATCCTGGAAGAGCAATAAAAACTCCTAAGAGAATGAGGGTTAAGCGAGGTCGCTCGACAACTCGACTCTGAACCCAGACAAAGGTGCGTGTGCTGAACTTTTGTATCACTGCACACCAGCCACGATGGCACGAGCAACACGTTGTTGACCAGCCATTGTCAATCCGTTCTCATCACGAACAATGACGTACCCGACTCCGGAGGCGTCTGTGAGACAATCGTCCCACCATAAACAACCAAGATGTTGATTGCTGAGGCCACTCTCGCCAAGTAGTGACGAGGGGTTGACTACCGTCGCTCCAGAGCGTTCTAGATGGTTCACAACTGGATCAGTTTGTGCATCCAACCCAGTCACGACAAGTACCCGTGCCCCAAAACGCACTTGTAGTTGATAGAGAATTCTTTGAGCCAAAAGTTCATCGCCGAGATCGCAGTTTGACGCAGATGTCAGCGGATCAAGAAAGATCACCACTGCCTTACTCGGATTCAGATTGAGTGCGTCAATTTCGCTCTTCAGATCGCACCATGCACCCCGGGGTGTATTCCAGCCGACAGTAAAACCCTCTTCGCGTAGACGCCTACTGACCACCTCGCGAGCATCGGCGATAGCACCATTAGCGATCACTAAAACATCTGGATCAGTATCAGGATCACCCGCCCCTGCTAAGCCTGGCCACCACCAATAGAGCACTACCGCAAAGATCGCTACAACGAGCAAAAAAGGACCTCGCCGCGATTTTGCGACAGGCAGAGAGGGTGAGAGAGGAACATCCACGACCTCTCAAAAGTACCATTGCAGACTCCTTGCGCGTGCCATCGTTGATTCGGGCGATAGAGCACCAGCAGAGCGGTGTGTCCGCCTATTATTGCCACATTCCTATGTCCGAACTCTTTCACCGCATTCGTCGGCCAGGTGCTGTTCTCGCGAGCGCCTGTCTCCTGCGACTTGCGCTGCTCACGAGTCGCCTCAACGAAGGGTCGCACGCCGACAGATGGTTAGACATTCTGTTGTGGCTGGTGATCACCTGTTCCTTAGTTGTCATTGGGCACAGAACTATCTCTTGTTTCTCTCGTACATCAGGTGCCCGCCGAGGCCTCCTGATTGTCGTGCTGACTTCTTACACATTGTGGTGGTCCACGCTTCTCGCCAGCGTCGTCCTCAATACTGGAGGCGCAAAGGATCCCAGCCGATTGCTTGCATCGGGACTTTTTCTTATCCGCAGCCAAAATCTCTTGGGTCCATATCTTGCCCCAGCACTCATCGTTACCTGTGCACTTCTTGTCGTTGCACATGTAGCGTCCCGCCAGCCGAGCCTGGAATTGCCATTTCCCTTCGCTCGAGAATCCCCCAGCACTCGACGACTTATTAACTGTCTCGCCTATTGCGCTCCAGGCTTATTTCTCTTTAGCCGTCAAAGTCTTGATCTGATTGCTCGCCAACATGTTGAACGCGTTTCCTACAATCGCTCGGGCAATGTCGTCACCCTCATCGGTCCATTACTCACTACTTTTTTGTGGGCCGCGCTGACAGCCATCACTTTGGGTTACCTGATCTTTCTTGGTGTCGCCCAACTTTGTCTGACAATCAACAAAAAGCGTTGGGTTCTGCCCTCTTATCGCAGCGGTTTCGTGGCCATGCTGGCATTGTCCTTCGTCGTTCGATTAGGCACACTTCTCGCTGTTGCACCTACTCGAACAGACGGAGGAGATCCGCTTTTCTACCATTCAACGGCGAACTTTCTCGCCACTGGTCACGGGTTCCCTGAGCCATTAAACTTTATTGCCTATCAAAATTGGCGCGCCAGTGCCCTACACGGTCCGCTCTATCCACTTGTACTTTCCTTCATTTCACGACTTGGTGGGACGACATACTTTGATCACAAAATCTTCTCACTGATCATCGGCACCGCCCTCGTGGCGATGATCGGACTCTTGGCCCATCATGTCGCTCCACGCCAATCGGCACAGCGCATCACAATTCTGGCGATGTTCTTAGCGGCTATTTATCCCAACTTGTGGCTCGTCGATGGAGTGATGTTTCCCGAGGGGCTGATGGCCCTGTGTACGACTGCGACGGTGTATGCCGCTTACCGCTGGAAAGGCAAGCCGACCCTTAAATGGGCCGCTGCAATGGGTCTGCTCGTGGGTCTCGCAGCCCTCACCCGTGGCGAAGGACTGCTGCTCTCTGTGTTGCTCGTCGTGCCTTGGATTCTTTTTTCGGGCGATCTTTCATGGCGCACACGACTCAAGCACATCGCTCTTGCTGGCATGGCTTGCATCTTGGTGCTGACTCCGTGGACTCTGCGCAATGCCCGATCATTCGAAGTTCTCGTTCCGCTTTCAACTAATGGCAATGAACTCTTCGTCTATGCCAATTGCGATCCCGCCTACAGCGGAAAATTCATTGGCTTTTGGTCCTTCGCCTGCCAAGAAGATCTGCGGTCTCAAGGTATTGACGCCACCGGTGACGAAGCACAAAAATCTCTCTTTTGGCGGGGTCAGGGTTTTGACTACGCCTCCGAACACATCTCCGAATTACCTAAAGTTGTTGCCGCCAGAGTCGGTCGCCAATGGGAATTGTTCCGCCCATGGCAAAACACCGAGTTCGCTCCCATTGAGGGACGCAATAAAAATGCTGCTCGCGCTGGACTGTTGATGTACTACGTCCTTGCTGCGTCTTCCATCTATGGCGCCATTCTCATCCGCCGTCGACGGGCTGGTCTGCTACCTCTTGGAGCACTGTTCATCAACGTCACCCTCACCGCCATATACGCCTATGGCACCACTCGTTTTCGCGTCCCCGCCGAACCAGCCTTGTGCGTGCTCGCTGCCGTAGGCGGATACCCGTTGCTGCAACGTTTACGCGCCCGCTATGCGCCACGCAGTCCCCGCCACAATGATGAGCCTGCGACTGTCGGAGCGAATTCCTTTGTTCAGGGCGCAACCATAGATGTGCGCTCGATTGTGAGTAAGCAGGCTCGCGCCACATGGGCATCGTTAGGTTTCGTAGCGCTGACGATTGCCATCACTCTTCCGGCCCTCTATCGTGCGATCGGCTCGTCCATGGAGGAAGGATTCATGCTCGTCTTTCCCGAGCGGGTCATCAAAGGCGCTGTTGCCAATGTTGACTTTTTGCATCTCTACGGACCTGGGTCTCTGCATGTACTTTCATTGTGGTATCGCGTCTTCGATGTCAGTCTCATGTCAGAACGAACATTTGGGTTAGCGCAACATGTACTGGTGATCTTCGGCTTAGTTGTCATCACCCGCCCTTGGGGTAAGAAAGCCTCAACCCTTGTGGGATGCGTTTCGACAATCTTTGTCCTCACACCCATTGGACTGCAAGCATTGGCTTGGAGCGGCGGTGTCGGAATTGCATTATGGTCAGTTATTTTCTGCGCCCGGGCGATCAATCGCCAAAGTCAACTTCTCCCTACGCGCACTAGTTGGATCACTGCCGGTTTACTCGCTGGGCTGGCGCTCACCTTTCGCCCCGATTTAGTTTTAGCACTGGCGCTCGTTTTCGGTTGGGCATTGTGGAAACGTTCACGACGTATCGTCAGCCAGGTGATGTGTGGCTTTGCTGTGGGCCTCACGTCTTTATGGATTCATCTGATTCAAGCAGGACCTAGTGCAATTATTCGTGGCGTGTTATTGGATCCAGTCATCCACCTGAGACCTGGTCGCGAATTACCTCGTCCGCCGAATCGGCACTATCTGCAAGGCGCATTGCAAGTCATTAGTGAAAAATTTGCGCCATGGTGGGGTGTGCCGCACCTCAGCGCGCCGCAACAGCTTTTTGTTTGGTTTTTCCTGTTACCTGTGATCGCTTTACTCATAGCCGTCATCGGCTT
>CAMAYS010000063.1:0-10726 GCA_945862545.1 Bifidobacterium breve
CTCTTGCGTGAGGTGCGGCGTCAACTCCGCCCACTTGAGCGACAAGCAGATGCGGCGCGTCGTCATGGCGACCTCGTCAGCGAACTCAATGCTTTACGTTTGTTTTTGTCGGGACGAGAGATTTCTGCATTTCGTATTCGTCTAGAAGCCTTGGCGATTGATCGATCCGAGGCAACTCGAAAAGAAGACGAACTGCGTCGGCTACTTGCCGAACTTGATACCAAGGTCATGGCCGCTGAAGCCGAACTGTCCGCTCGGGGTGAAAGTGGTTTGGGCGACGAATTGGTGCGCGTTGAACAGCTACGCGAACGCTCGCGTGGTATTTCAATGCTGTTAGTTGAGCGCCGCCGTTCCTATGAGCGTGACCGTGGTCAAATGATGGATTCTGGCGTCGTAGCCAATCTCGAAGCGGATGCCGCACGGCTTCGAGGCGAACTTGATGAAGTTGAAATAGCAATCAGTCGACTAGAACCTGAAAATCTCGAACTTGCCAACGATGAAGCGGCCTTTGAAGGCGAACGAACCCATGCCGCAACTTTGTTTGACCATATTTCGTCGTCCACAATTTCAGCCGCGAGCGCTGCTGCTGAAGTGCGGGGTGAGTTAAGGACGTTACGCGCCTCAGTTGAGTCGGCAGATTCTGAGCACCGTCGACTTGCGGCGCGCATGCAGACCTTGGCCGAACGTGATCTTCGCTATGCCACCGATATTGAACGTTTGCGCAACGAATGTGAAAACGCACAGATGGTTGAAGAACCATTGGTTGGCGAGGTCACGCAGGCCGAAGCACATCGCTTATCCGCCGAGGCAGAACTGGAAACGGCCCTCGCTACGCGTAATGCAGTCGCTGCAGAATTGGCTCGTTGGCAAGCCCGTGGCGAGGCACTGCAATTGGCTCTTGATAGCGCACGTGCTCGCGCTGGTGCTGAAAAACTGAAAGATGTGTCGGGTGTCGTCGGAACCCTGCTTGACCTTGTCGTGATTGATGAGGGCTGGGAACAGTCAGTTGAAGCGGCCCTGGGCGAAGCATTGTTGTCCGTTGTCGTTGAGAACACCGAGTCTGCTCGTCGGGCTCTCGCTCACCTGCGCGCTGCAGCGACTTCGGGGGCTGTTTTGGCTCTCGGATCAAAATTGGAGATAGCGGTTTCCGGTCTTCATCCCACGGGTGCTCTGCGGATCCGCGATCATGTTCGTTCATCTCGCAAGGACGTGGCTGATCTGCTCGATCTATTGCTTGCTTCAGCCGTACAAGTCAAAGACTGGACTGCTGCTGTTGATGCGGTGATGAGTGACCCGCGTTTGGTCGCAGTGACGCCACAGGGAGACCGTTTCACCACCACTGGATGGCGTATCGGTGTTGCTGGTGGTGGAGCAACCGCTGCTGCTCTTGAGGACGCGTTACAAAATGCGCATGCCTCAGAACGAGATCTCGCCGAACGCGATGTCCTAGTACGGCAGGCGCAAGGCAAACAACAGACAGCGCGGGCACATGAGGCCGATGTACAAAAGCGTCTCGATGCAAATGACGCGGCGTTTACAGCGGCTTCTGAAGCTCTAGCTCGTGTGCAGAGTGAACGCCGAGAAGCAGCTACTGAGTCGGAGGGCTTGTTGCCGACTTTGAGTGAGATAGATGAGCGTCAAGAACGACTCAAATCTCGTGTCGGTGAACTTGAAGAACTCGTTCCCTCGCTTGAAAAAGAAGAGGATGATGAAGTGCAGGCCGCCAAAGCCAGAGGTGAAGCACGCGCCACGCTCGAGGCCCAGTCCACACTTTTGTCGGGTCGCCGCCGCGATCTTGAGGTGCGCAGCGCAGGGCTGATTGAGCGCAATCAGTTCACTCAGGAGCGATTGGTGGAAGTCGAACGTCGCTTGGCGGCTGACGCCGTGGCCCGCGCCGAGGCTGCAGGGCATCGTGAAAAAATTGAAAAGATTCTCTCGGCGACTGAGCGTTTAGCAGCCATCGTCGATGGACATCGTCACATCATTGAAGCACGCTTGGCGGACTTGCATGAGAAGCGTCGTCGCCAAAGTGATGAGGTTCGTGCATTGTCAACAACCCTTGACGAAATGCGTCGGGCGCGTTCGGCGACAGAACGTGAACTCGAATCTGGACGAGAATTATCGCGTCGTTCAGAGGTTGAACAAACTGAAGTCAAAATGCGTTTGGAAGCGACTGTTGAGACCCTTCGTCGTGATCTAGATGTGGAGCCCGAAGTCGCCGAAGCGGCAGAGATGCCTGCATTACCTGAAGGCGTGAGCGCCCCAGCGCGGACACGTGATCTTGAGCGCGAGTTGCGACTCATGGGTCCGATCAATCCGCTCGCTCTTGAAGAGTTCAACGAACTACAGGAGCGACATAAGTTCTTGGAAGTACAACTCGAAGATGTTCGCAACACACGTCGTGAATTAATGCGCGTGATTACTGCTATTGATCACGAGATTCAGTCTGTATTTGCAGGAGCATTCGCTGATGTAAGTGTGAACTTCACTCAACTTTTCGGCAATCTTTTCCCAGGTGGTACGGGGCGCTTGATTCTCACTAATCCTGATGATTTGTTAAACACTGGCATTGAGGTTGAAGCAAAACCAGGTGGAAAAAATGTCAAGAAACTTAGTCTTTTGTCTGGTGGAGAGCGAAGTCTCACAGCCCTCGCATTTCTCTTTGCTGTCTTTCGCAGTCGGCCCTCTCCGTTCTATGTGATGGACGAAGTTGAAGCGGCTCTTGACGATGTCAACCTGCATCGCTTCCTCGGGCTGATCAATGAGTTCCGCCAGGAAGCGCAATTGATTATTGTGAGTCACCAAAAGCGCACCATGGAAGCGGGAGATTCTCTTCTCGGAGTCACAATGCAACCAGGCGGATCTTCCAAGGTTGTCACTGAACGCACTTCCGCTGCCGCTGGCGGCGCTGCCTCGTAGGTAGATACAGCGATGACAACTCAAAACTTATTGCTGATTCTTTTAGCGGTCACACTCGTTTTCGGATTCGGAGTCCTGCTTGTCGGTCGCCGTTCAAGTGCTCGCACTTCCCCCAAGGCAGTTGTTGACGAGCCGTTGGTTGCCGAAGTCTTGGCTCCAACAGCGTCCGTCAACCGTTGGGGGAAAACCGCGGTCGCACTCGCTGGCATTTTGGGTGGGGTGCGTTCTCGCGGTGGGATAACAAATGAAACGTGGGATGACCTTGAAGAAGCATTACTGAAAGCAGATGTCGGTATCGGAGTCACCGATGCCTTGCTGAATGGTTTGCGTCAGCGCGTGAAGTCAAAAGAGATTATCGACGGTGATGCATTGCTGGTCGCTCTGCAAAATGAGATGACGGCGAGACTTGTTCGAACTGATCGTGAGTTGAATTTCGCTGCTGTGGAGTTGGGTCGGGTCAACGTGTGGCTCTTCGTTGGGGTGAATGGCGTGGGCAAGACGACCACTATCGGAAAAGTTTCTGCGCAGCAGGCCGCTCTTGGTCGATCTGTGGTGTTGGCAGCGGGGGACACCTTTCGTGCCGCCGCCGCTGAACAGTTGGAAACATGGGCGACTCGCTCGGGCGCCGAATTGGTGCGCGGGGCCGAAGGTGGGGATCCCAGTTCTGTGATCTTTGATGGGGTTCAGCGGGCTGCGGCGAAGGGTTTTGATCTAGTTCTAGGCGACACGGCTGGCCGACTTCAAAATAAGACAAATCTGATGGATGAACTGCGCAAAGTTCGCCGTATTGCCGATCGCGAGCCTGGTCAGGTCACTGAAGTATTTCTGGTGATTGATGCCACGACGGGTCAAAATGGGCTGGCTCAAGCCCGCGAGTTCACCGATGCCGCTGGCGTGACAGCCATAGTGCTCACCAAATTGGACGGTTCAGCCAAGGGTGGCATCGTTTTCGCCATTGAAACCGAAATGGGTATCCCCATCAAATTGGTTGGCCTTGGTGAAACGATTGATGATCTCGTGCCTTTTAACCCAGCCGACTTCGTCCACGGACTCTTTGCTGGCTGAAATTTTAAATAATTCGGCAGATTGGGAACCAATACCGGGGTACGTAGCGTCATAGGTCCATGAAGAAAATCATCGTTCCAGTTCTGACCGTATTCACCCTCTTCGCCGTTGCTTGCGGTGACGATCCCGATGCCTCGGGCCCCCCGATTCTGCGCATCGCAGGTGGGGTCAGTAGCGATAGGAACTCTGCTGATTCCTCACTCACCGGCGCACCGGAGAGTAGTGGCGACAAGATGATGTGGATGGGACAGCAGCACTTCACTGCGGTCGGCGATTTACCCTCTCTCGATAGTGACGCTCCGTCGTATGTCATATCTGCAAGCGATGTTGCCAAGCGAGACTTGAATTCTCTGCGCGAAGTATTTTCACTCAAAGATGAGTTTGTTGCCCAAGATGCAAATATGGGCGGCGGCTACCTGGCGGGGGATTACAACACGAGTGATTCGCCGACGATGTACGTAAGTGCAGACGCTACGCATTACTGGAGTTATCTGGCTCCATGGTCGCGCTCGATGACTGATGTGGGTTGTGCAATACCTCCGGTGGCTGAAGGCGACACCGTTCCGAGTGTGGAATCATGTTCCGTCCCGACGCCTCCAGAAAATGTGCCATCGGCAGGACAGGCTGAAGGTCTGTTTGATCAGATGTTGAAGGATCTCGGTCTCAAGCCCAAGGATTTCATCACTGAAAGCTCTGCGGATGAGTGGAACGCCAATGTGACGGGTTACTTAACGATTGATGGTGTTCGCACTTCCTTGTCGTGGTCGGCCTCCTATGGTGCTGATGCGGAACTCGTGTGGGCGAGCGGTGTTTTGGCAGAAGTCACGCAAGCGGCGGACTATCCACGAATTGGAACCGCTCAGGGTATTGAGCGCTTGAACAATGATCAGCAGTACGGCTGGGGTGGTCCCATGGCCCGCGGCGGAGTTGTTTACGATGACATGGCCGGCACCTCGGTTGATGAGGCTGTGGCCTCACAGGGCGCTCCGAGAGCTTTAGCTCAAGGTATTGAGCCAGTGTCTGAAGAATTAATTGGGGTCACGGTTGACACCGTGCCCGAAATGATGCCGATGACGGTTACCACTGAGCCCGAAACTCTCGAGGGTACCGATGGCATCAGCCCGGTAATCGGCGACGCGAATGTGACTGCTGTAGCCCCGCCTGATGGTCAGGAGATGCCAGTCGTTGAAATTGAGATCGTCGCCGTTGAAGAAGAGTTGTTGAGCCTGTACGGCGCAGATGGTTCGATCTACTTGGTCCCTGGATACGCCTTCTTGGCAGCGGAAGAGTCGGGTTGGACGCCGCGCTACTCGGTCTCGGCTTTGCCTGATGAGTTCATTGAAGAAGCAAGCATCGATATTGATGTGCCAACTACAGATGTGACTGAAGTGCCAGTCCCTGAGACGATAGTTCCCGAGGCAATTGACCCAAGCAATCCAGTTGTTGATGCAGTAACAATCACCCAAGACGCTGCCGACACTTTGCTTGGAATGACCGAAGGTGATGCCACAAAAATGGCAGGAAATAATGGTTGGGGAGTACGCGTCGGCCAGCGTGATGACGAAATGTTTGCGCTGACAAAGGACTATCGAATGGACCGTGTGACTTTGACGATTGTTGCTGATGAGGTGACTAAAGTCGACGTTGGTTAGCCAACAGAGAACCTCCGATATTCGGGCGGTAGTCTGCTCTGCGATATGTTCGACAATCTCTCCAATCGATTTGACGGGATCTTTAAGCGGATTCGCGGCAAAGGACGCCTGACAGAAGCCGACGTCGACGCAGTTCTTCAGGAAATCCGCACTGCACTTTTAGAAGCCGACGTCAACGTCACCGTTGTACGTAACGTCGTCGAGCGTATTCGCCAGGGTGCGATTGGAATTGAAAGTTCCAAGGCTCTTGACCCGAGCCAGCAAGTCATCAAACTTGTTAATCAAGAACTCACCAGTATTCTCGGCGGAGAAACTCTGAAGATTTCTTATGCCAGCCGTCCACCAACCGTGGTCTTGATGGCGGGTCTACAAGGTTCAGGTAAAACTACGAACTCGGCCAAGTTGGCAAAGTGGTTTAAATCGCAGGGGCGCCATCCGTTATTGGTGGGCGCTGACTTGCAGCGCCCAGCTGCTGTCGAACAGCTACGTACTCTCGGTCGACAAATTGATGTACCAGTGTTCAGCGAACCTGGTGATCCGGTGACGACAGCGACGCGCGGGCTCGCAGAAGCACGCCGACTGGGCAAAGATGTGCTCATTGTTGACACCGCTGGTCGCTTGGCCATCGACGATGAGATGATGGCGCAGATTCGTCAAATATCGGATCAGATCACACCGAATTACACCTTCTTGGTGATCGACGCCATGACTGGTCAAGACGCAGTCAATGTTGCGCAAGCTTTCCACAACACTTTGAACATTGACGGCGTGATCTTGTCCAAACTTGATGGCGACGCGCGCGGTGGAGCAGCACTGTCAGTGAAAGAAGTCATCGGAAGACCGATCGCTTTTGCTAGTACTGGTGAAAAGCTGGACGCCTTCGAACAGTTCCACCCTGATCGTATGGCTGGTCGCATTTTGGGAATGGGCGACATGCTCACGCTCATTGAGCAAGCAGAACAGGCATTCGAAAAAGATAAGGCTGAAGAGGCCGCCGCCAAATTATTGGATGGCGACTTCACCTTGGACGACTTCCTTGAACAGATGCAGTCGCTGAAGAAGATGGGGCCCTTGGGCGGGTTGATGGGCATGATGCCTGGAATGCCCAAAGAACTCAAGAACGCCAAAATCGGCGACGATGAACTTAAACCAGTTGAGGCCATCATCCGCTCTATGACGGCTGCCGAAAGGCGCCAACCGGAGATCATTAACGGCAGTCGCCGCCAGCGAATTGCCACGGGAAGTGGTCGGTCTATCGCTGAGGTCAATCGACTGGTGAAGCAGTTCGGTGAAATGCAGAAAATGATGAAACGCATGGGCGGTATGACCACGGGGAAAAAGGGCAAGCGCAAGATGTCCTCAATGGCCGGTCTCAGTGGTTTAGGAGCCCCAGCAGTACCTGGGTTCGGTGAAGCGCCAGGTGGCGATGGTGGCTTTACGGGCTTCCCGCCAGCGCGCTGACAGCGCATTATCTCGCTAAACCTCACCCTTGTCGGGGGGTTGGCGTTGGGGAAGGAGGACTTCTGGGTTAGCCTTCCCTGTCTGCTCGTGACTGGTTCCGAGCGTATGAGTCAGGAGTTAGTACCCAATGTCAGTCAAGTTACGCCTCACACGTGTCGGAAAAACCAAGCAGCCTCATTACCGCGTTGTCGCCAGCGACAGCCGTTCTGCACGCGATGGTTCTTTCCTTGAAATTCTGGGACAGTACAACCCGCGTCTTGAGCCTTCGGTCATCAACATTGATAATGACAAGGTCGTTGCTTGGTTGATGAAGGGTGCTCTTCCTACAGAGCGTGTGAAGAAGTTGCTCGAAATTTCGGGTGCCTGGGCTCAGTTCACTGCTGCTCGCGCTAAGTGATTCGGTCGGCAAGATGACTGATCCGAATGAAGTTTCCTCGCCCACAGCAATTGCTGTGTTGACACATGTGATTCGCTCGATTGTTGACGATCCAGAAGCCGTCAGTGTTGCTGAGACCGAAGGACGTAATCGTTTGCGTCTTGAAGTCAAAGTTGGTCCTGGCGATCTTGGTCGCGTGATCGGTCGCCGTGGTCGTACTGCTCAAAGCATCCGCACTCTCGTGCGCGCTGCTGCTGTCAAAGATGGACGCGAAGTCGACGTCGACTTCGTCGACTGATTTCGGCTCACGGACTTTCCGTGATTGCTCATAATGTTCCCGATGGCCTTTTAGAAGTAGGTCGTTTTGGTCGCCCTCATGGTGTGAAGGGGCAGATCTACATCAAGTTGTCGACAGATCGTTCCGAGCGCGTTCAAGTTGGAGCGCGCTTGTGGGCCGGTGAATGGTTTGAGGTAGTGGCCCGCACATCAATGGCCAATACTGGCGTTGATCGCTGGGTCGTCGGCTTAGCGGGTTTTGATGATCGCAACCACATTGAAACTCTCGTCAATCGTGTTGTTTGGGCCGAGCCCATTGAGGATCCCGATGCTGTGTGGGTTCATCAAGTCATTGGAGCGACAGTCATTGATGCTCAAGGCATTGATCGCGGAATTTGTATTGCAGTGTTAAAGAATCCGGCGAATGATCTTTTGGAACTTGAATCAGGGGCCTTGGTTCCTGTGTTGTTCGTTGAGAATGTGACGGCAGGCGATGATGGCTCGTTCATTGTAAAAATCAATCCGCCAGATGGTTTGTTCGAAGTTTTTGAGGACGCGAAGTAAGCACCATGCGAGTCGATGTCTTCACTATCTTTCCGGGAATCGTGAATGGTTTTTGTTCGGAGAGTTTGCTCGGTAAATCGCGTGACAATGGTTTGCTTGATTTGCGTTGCCACGATGTGCGTGAGCACACCACCGATGTCCATCGCACGGTAGATGACGCGCCCTTCGGTGGGGGAGCAGGCATGGTGATGCGCCCCGAGCCGATATTCGCTTGCGTCGAACATGTCGACCCGCCCCGGCCATTGTTTTTGTTGAGCCCCGGAGGACGCCGTTTTGATCAAAAGATGGCTGCCGAATTGGCTGCCACTCACAGCGCACCCTCGGGGGGATTCAGTTTGCTCTGTGGTCGTTATGAAGGTATTGATCACCGGGTCCGCGAGCACCTTGTGGATGGCGAAATCAGCATCGGTGATGTCGTCCTCTCGGGTGGTGAAGTGGCGGCCTGCTTGATCATCGAGGCAGTCACCCGCCTCCTGCCAGGAGCCATGGGCAACGCCATGAGTCCCGTGACCGAGAGTTTTTCTGGCACGGGACTGCTGGAAGAGCCTCAATTCACCCGTCCAGCGGACTTCAGGGGCTGGGAGGTCCCAGACATCCTTCGGAGCGGTAACCACGCTCAGATCGACCGCTGGCGCCTCGCACAAGCCTTGCACCGCACCCTTGCGCAACGAAACGACCTGATTGAAGCCCGCAAAGGACTTTCAAATGATGAGCTCGCCTTGTTGGAAGAGTTCCCTGCTCTCCCGTATCCTTGACAAGCCGTGTCTGCGATCTTCAAAGGTCGTATGTCCCCGAAATATCTGAGGAACTCTCGCCATGAAGACCACCGACATAGTTGACCTACAAAACCTCCGCACGGACATTCCGGTGTTCGGACCCGGAGATGAACTCAAGGTTCATGTGCGCGTTGTGGAGAGCGGCAAAGAGCGAATCCAGATTTTCCAGGGCAATGTCATTGGTCGTCACGGTTCGGGCATTCAAGAGACCTACACCGTTCGTAAATTGAGCTACGGCGTTGGTGTTGAGCGCACATTCCCAGTGCACAGCCCAACAGTGGCAAAAATTGAAGTGATGAAGCGTGGCGATGTTCGTCGCGCCAAGTTGTATTACTTGCGTGACCGCACCGGTAAGGCTGCCAAGGTCCGCGAGAAGCGCGACTTCTGATTTCATTGGCCACAGAGCCCCTGTCTTGAGTACGACACATTGAGCACCGACGATCTCGAAGATTTCGAGGCTGATCGAGAGCTCCATCTTGCGCAGGAGTATCAAGACGTAGCGGGAATGTTTCGTTACGCCATTGAAACCGAGCGCCGGTTTTACTTGGCCAATACTGTCGAAGTCAACATTAAAGGCGACAGCGCTCGGCCACTCATTGAAGTGGAGTTAACAGACGCATGGGTCTGGGACATGTACCGCAAGAGCCGATTCGTCCCGAAGGTACGAATCCTCAGTTTCAAAGACGTCAACGTCGAAGAGTTGCCTCAAGACGACTTGATCGAAATCAACAAGGCCTAGAACTCGCTCACAATCAAAGTTTGGGAGCGTGGGGAGAAGACCTGACGACGCAGTGGTACACCGACCACGGGTATGTCATCGTGCAACGTAATTGGCGTTGTAGCGATGGAGAAATTGACATCATCGCGATGATTGAAAAAACATTGGTGATGTGTGAAGTGAAAACGCGTGCCACGGCCGACTTCGGCTCTCCTGCATTGGCCGTTGGCATTGTCAAGCAACAACGTCTGCGCAAGTTGGCTGGTTTGTGGTTGGCGCAAAATCCGGGGAACCATCACGCCATTCGTTTTGATGTGGCCGCTGTCGTAGGACCTCGCGAGAAACCTCTGATTGACATTTTTGAAGCGGCGTTTTAGGCATCAAGTTTGAGTTGTCGGTCCCAGCAGGTGTAGTGCCAGTGACGGCGAAGATCTGGGGCCTCAGCGGGGACCGCCACATTATGTCCCATGCCCGCTGGGATCTCTTGATGACAGCCAGGGCAGATATAGGTCTTGAGGGCTTGATAGGGCTGGATCCGGCGTACCTCAACTGGACCGTACAGACCATTCCAGATGCCCAGCACAGGCTTCTTGTTGGTTTTTTTCGAGGGCTTCTTGGCACTTACCACAAGTCAACCGAAGAATGCCCACACGACAAGGGCTAGTGAAGCGATGGCAGCAGCGATCACAAATAAATAGTCGGCTCGTTTGGCTTGAAATTTCCGATAAGGGTTAAATCCCATAGGACTCATTATCGTTCAAGAGATGAGCACAACCTCGGATACAACTCCAAAGAATTATGAAACCTTATTAGTCGACCGAGTTGACGGCGTGGTGACGATCACTTTCAACCGACCCAAGAGCAAGAATGCGGTCAATGGAGCGATGTGGATTGAATTGTTGGAAGTCCTCACTGAGAT